>DASPTN010000001.1:0-10030 GCA_035623395.1 Gemmatimonadales bacterium
CGGGCGCGCGCGGCGCCCGGCGCGTCCTTGAGGGCCATCACCACGAGACGGCCGGGGTCGCGCTCGGCCGCCTCGCGGAACGGGTTCTTCGCGACGAGCGCCCGCCACTCCTCGACCGTGCGCACGAAGAAGTCGGTCCGGAGCCCGAGCTGCCTCGCCGCCTCGGCCTCGAGCCGGCGCTCGAGCGCCAGGGCATCCCCGGTGCCGCCGCCGAAGACGAGATTGCCGCTCACCAGCAGGGACCGCACGTCGCGGAAGCCCATCCCGGAGAGCAGCTCGCGCAGGTCGCTCATCGCCACCTGCTGGTGGCCGCCGACGTTCACCGCCCGCAGCAGGGCGACGTGGGTGGTCAGGGGTTCATCCTCCGGTCGGGGCGGCGGGCGGTCGGGACCCGGGCAAGATACGCCCGCCGGCCGTCGCTCAGCGAGGCGCCACGTAGCCGCCGGGCACGCCGTGCGGCGAGAGCACCACCTGCCACAGCTGGTTCGTCCGGGCGCGGAATCCCCCGGCGCTCGACAGCAGGAAGTACCTCCACATCCGGCGGAACCGCTCGCCGTACCGGCCCGCGATCTCGGGCCAGCGCAGCTGGAAGTTGCGGTGCCACGCCATCAGGGTCCGGTCGTAGTCCGGCCCGAAGCCGTGCCAGTCCTCCAGCACGAACCGCCCCTCGATCGCCGCCGCGATCTGGCGCGCGGACGGGAGCATCGAGTTCGGGAAGATGTAGCGCCCGGTCCACGGATCGGTGCTCGTCACCGACCGGTTGCCGCCGATGGTGTGGAGCAGGAACAGCCCGTCGTGCGCGAGCAGGCCCCGGACCCGGCGCATGAAGGTGGCGTAGTTCTTCCGGCCGACGTGCTCGAACATGCCGATCGACAGCACGCGGTCGAACCGTCCGCTCAGCGAGCGGTAGTCCTGCAGGCGGATCTCGACCGGCAGCCCGGCGCACGCCTGCCGGGCGTGCTTGGCCTGCTCGTCCGAGACGGTGATCCCCACCACCGAGACGCCGCAGCGCTCGGCGGCGAACTTCGCGGTGCCGCCCCACCCGCAGCCGATGTCGAGCACGCGCATGCCCGACCGCAGCCCCAGCTTCCGGCACACCAGGTCGAGCTTCGCCTCCTGGGCGTCGTCGAGCGTGCCGGCGTGCTTCCAGTAGGCGCAGCTGTAGATCATCCGCCGGTCGAGCATCCGGCTGAAGAGATCGTTGCCGAGGTCGTAGTGACGCCGGCCGATCTGGAAGGCTCGGCCCGGCCGCTGGAGGTTCACCAGCCGCGCCCACAGCGCGCCGGGCAGGTCCCGCCACGGGTGGACCCGGGTGTCGAGCTCGGCGCCGAGGATCCGGGTGAAGAACTCGTCGAGGCGCTCGCAGTCCCACCAGCCGTCCATGTAGGACTCGCCCAGGCCGAGGGACCCCTGGGCGAGGACGCGGGCGAACAGCCGCTGGTCGTGCACGCGGACGTCCCAGGGCCGGTCTCCGTCGATCGTGACGTCGGCGAGTCCGAGCAGCCGCTCGACCGTGGTGCGAATCCCCGCGCCTGGCATGGTCGCCCCCCGGGAAGGGTCCGCGTCAACGATAGGAGCGGCGCGCGCCCTCGGCCAGGTTGCGCCCCCGGACGGGGCCCCTCATACTGTCGACGGAGAGGAGGGTCCCACCATGCATTCTCTCGCCCGGCCAGCCGTCCTGGCCCGCGTGGCCGCCCTGGTGGTGCTCGTCGCCGCGTGCGCCCCGCGGGCCCCGTCGCGCCAGGAGCCGATGCCCAGCCGCGACGTCCTCACCAGCGACGACATCAACGGTCACGGGTTCAGCACCGTTCTCGAGGCGCTGCAGGCCCTCCGGCCCCACTGGCTCGTGGCCCGGGGGACCGACAGCTTCCACACGCCGACGGACGTGCGCGTCTTTCTCGACAGCAACGAGATCGGCGGGGTGGACGCGCTCGGCCTGGTGCAGCTGGCGTCCATCGTGTACATCCGGCATTACGACGGTGTGGCGGCCACGGCGCGGTGGGGGATCGGCCACGGCCAGGGCGTCATCTACATCGCGACCCACCCGGACGGCCGTCCCATCTGAGTCGAGCGGCCTGCGGCCCCGGCCCCGCATCGGGCCGGGCCCGCCGGGTCACGGCTGCGGCCGATAGGCGTACAGTCCGAGCATCGTCCCGACGAAGCCGCCGGCCACCTTGGTGCTGAGGATGGTCCCGTCGGCGTCCCCTTTGAGAAGTACCCAGTCGTCGGGCCGGTAGGCGTACAGGAAGTCGTAGCTCCCCCCGCGGGCACGAATCCTCAGGAACAACGTGGAATCCGGCGAGCCTTCGAACGGCGCGAACGCCACGACCGTGGTGGCGGCCGAGTCGCGGGGACCGCTCCTGCGCTCCAGGGTGACCGCGGGCTGCCCGTCCACCAGCGTCAGGCCCAGGAAGTACCAGGCGTCGCTGCCCTGGAACGCGACCATCCCCGCGTGGTCTCCGGCCGCCAGCGGCCGGTAGCGCATCGCCGTCGTGGCCGTGGCCCAGGCGTGCTGCTGGCGCCGGGCGACGAACGACGGCTGCCCCGTGCCCTCGAGGGGGACGGGCCGCGCGCGCAGCGTCAGCCACCCGGGGTGCGAGATGAGATCGGCGACCGGCTCCCGCACCGTGCGCAGGTACGTCCACGCCGGCGAGAGCTGGGGCGCGTCGAACTCGTCCCGCACGGTGAAGTTGCCGGCGAGGGGCGGGTACGCGCGCCGGTCCGAGGAGAGCCTGGGCGCGCGCACCACGTAGGGGACCGTCGCCGTGTCGGCGAGGATCTCCGGCCAGCCGTCGCGCCACGTGACCGGCAGCAGGAACGTCTCGCGGCCGGTGTTGAACGTGAAATCCTGGTAGGGCCGCGTGCCGAGGAAGACCGCCCACCACTCGCCGTCCTGGGTCTGGACGACGTCCGCGTGCCCGGTCGCCCACACCGGGAACGGGCGCGTGGGATCGAGGTGGCGCTGGGTCAGGATCGGCTCGACCGGACCCGGTGCGTACGGCCCGAGCACGGCCCGGCTGCGGAACACGACCTCGGAGTGCTGCTCGGCCGTGCCGCCCTCCGCGCAGATCAGGTAGTACCAGCCGTCCTTCTTGAAAACGTGCGGCGCCTCGATCCAGATCGGGTGGCGCGCGATGTCGACGCCGCCGTTGACGACCATCCGGCGGGGGCCGACCAGCTTCTGCGCCGTCGTGTCGTACTCCTGGATCCAGATCGCGCGATGACCCTGGCCGTAGAGCTGCGGGCCCTCCGGCAGGCCGTTGTTGAGGACGTAGACCTTGCCGTCGTCGTCGAAGAACAGCGAAGGGTCGATGCCGTCGAACCCCAGCCACACGGGGTCGGACCAGGGACCGGCGGGATCGGTCGCCGTCACGAGGAAATTGCCGCCGCGGTCCACCAGCGTGGTGATCATCCACAGCTTGCCGGGGCGGCAGCTCAGGCTGGGCGCGAAGATGCCGCGCGAGACGCCGGCGCTGTCCAGATCGAGCTGCGACGGCCGGTCGAGGATGGAGCGGATCTGGTGCCAGTGCACGAGATCGCGGCTGGTGAACAGCGGCACGCCCGGGTAGTAGGCGAAGCTCGAGGTGGCGAGGTAGTAGTCGCTCCCCTGCCGGCAGACGGTGGGGTCCGGGTAGAAGCCGGCCAGGATCGGGTTCAGGAACTCGCCGCCCCCGGCGTGCACGACCTTGTAGATCGAGTCGTCACCCGCGTACTCGAACCAGTCGAACCGGGCCTCGGCGCCGGGGGCCAGGGCCTGGGCGGCGAGCGGGCCGGCGCCGGCCGCGACGAGCGCGGCGCACGCGAGGGACAGGGCGAGTGGCTTCATGGATGGCTCCGGTTCCGCGGAACGCCGCGGCGGCCTAGAAGGAGCAGCTCTCCGGCGGGCCGAGATAGCTCGGTCGGACGCCGCCCCGGTCCACGACCAGGCGCTGGAGCACGACGGCGGGATCCACCAGCCAGTAGCGCAGGACGTGGTCGCCCGCCGTGACGTGATGGCGGGTCACGGTCTGGATGGCGTTGTCGCTCACCCACCGCTCCCACGCGTGCAGCGTGGTGTCCGCGGCCAGGTCGACGACCTGCGGCGGCTCGTCGTCGAACGACACGGCGTAGCGGAGGCCCGTCGCGTGGACGTCGAGGGTGGGCGAGAAGGTCGCGCGCACCGCGACGTCGCCGCCCTCGAACAGGCGGAGGCGATACTCGAGATGCGGCGCGTCGCCGCCCGGCGTCTGGCGCGCGGCGGTGACCGGGAACGCGGTCATCCCCGAGAGCGTCCGGCCGAGGCCCGGGACGCGGACCCAGCGCAGCTCCGGGGCGCCGACCGCGACCGCGAAGTGCTCCGCCTCCATCGCGACGTAGCCGTCGCTCTCGACGAAGCGGCGTGGGCGCCCGCCGGCCGGCGTCCGCACCCGCGTGCGCACCACCACCGAGCGGCCCGCCCCCGTCACGGTGACGGAGGCGTCGTGCAGGCCCGCCGCGGCGGGCACGCGCCGCCAGTCGACGCTCACCCGGAGCGTGCGCTCCCTGTCGACCGTGCCCTGCGAGGGCGCGACCCGGAGCCACGGCGCGTCGGAGACGGCCCGGTAGGCGAACGGCGTGCTCCCGCGATTGAACACCACGATGTCGGATCGCGACGCGCCGCAGGCGTCCGGCTCCGGCAGCACGGCGGCCGACGCGTCGGCCGGCCACCACCGGTCCGAGCCCGGGATCGCGACGCCCATCTCGGCCGCCCGGGGCAGCGCGATCTCGCGCACCTCCGGCATCACGTTCACCGGCGGCTGCTGCCAGGTGGTGTAGCCGATGTGGGTCTGGTCCATCATGTGCCGCCACTTGCCGCCGGCCAGCGTGTCGTTGTACCACGCCGTGATGGCCGCGTCGCGCGCGAACCGGGCGCGCGCCGACGCCGCGTCGTCGTTCGTCGACGCGCGGCCCTGCGCCGCGTCGCGGCGGTTCCGGGCGACCGCCTCGTACAGGGCGTACAGGTTGCCGAGGGCCAGCACCGGGTGCAGCACCAGCTCGCCGTACGCCGCGCGCGCGGCGGCGGGCAGCCGGTCGCCGATCGACCTCGCCCTGGCCTCGAGCGACGTGAAGTCCCCCACCACCCGGTCCCACTCGCCGTAGTCGTCGAGCGAGAAGGTCTCGGGGGCGAGCAGCTCCGGCTTGCGCCGCGCGCTGTAGCGCCCGTAGTCGTCGAGGACCGCGGCGATCCCGGCCGCGTGCGCGGGCCCGAACTGCTGCGCCGCCCACAGCCTCGTGTAGTCGGGCAGCCGCTCGACCGGCCAGCGGTCCGGGTCCCAGGCGTAGTCGAGGAAGAACGAGATCGGGAGCTCCATCGGCTTCAGGTCGCCGACGTTCACGATCCAGATGCGGTTCACGCCGTATCCGTACGCCAGGTGGAGCTGCTCCCACACCCGCGGGAGGGTGTTGGTGTTGATCCACTTGTAGTTCCGCGGGCCGCCCACGTAGTCGAAGTGGTAGTAGAGCCCGTAGCCCCCGGCGCGTGCCGCCACCGCGCCGAACGTCTGCTGCCCGCCACCCGGAGGCGTTCGTTGCGCCGCCCGCACCGTCGACTCCGTCGCCACTGCGCCGGGGGCCGGCAGCCGCCGCACGTCGCCCCAGTTGTCGTCGGAGAACAGCAGCGTCACGTCGTCGGGGACCCGCATCCCGCGGTCGTAGTAGTCTTGGACCTCCTTGTAGAGCGCCCAGTCCTGCGGCGTCGCCGACGCCGGCCTGCCGGTCTCGCGCGCGATGATCGCGCGCTGGTCGGCCACGATCCGCTCGAGCAGCCCGACGTTCGCGCTGTCGCTCATCGGCATGTCGCCGTCGCCGCGCATCCCGACGGTGACGATGCTCTCGTGGCCGTCCATGTTGCGGATGCCCTGGCGCCAGAAGGCGCGGAGCACCGAGTCGTTGGTCTGGTAGTTCCACGGCCCGGTGCCGTGGCGCTTCCACTCCTGCTGGGCCCGCAGCATCGGCTCGTGGTGCGAGGTGCCCATCACGATCCCGTACTCGTCCGCCAGCCGGGGATTGAGGGAATCGTCCTCGTTGAACGCGTTGGCCCACATCGCCGGCCACAGGTAGTTCCCCTTCAGCCGGAGGAGCAGCTCGAACACCCGCTCGTAGAACCGGTGGTTGAAGCCGCCGAAGGTGGCCTGCGCCCAGCCGGCGAGCGCCGGCGCCTCGTCGTTGAGGAAGATGCCGCGGTACTTCACCGCCGGCGGGCCCTCCGTCCGCCGGCCCGGCAGCACGTAGAGCGCGGCGCGCGGCGCCGGCGGCACGTCGGCCCACCAGTACCAGGGCGACACGCCGATCCTGGCCGAGAGGTCGTAGAGGCCGTAGATGGTCCCGCGCTTGTCGCTCCCCGCGATCACCAGCGCGCGCGCGACGCCCGGCCGGGGACGCTCGACGACCTGGAGCAGCGACGCCTCCCAGCGCCCCGCCACGCCCGCGGTGTCGACCCGGCCCTCCCGCACCAGGCTGTCCACCAGGCCGCCCCGGCCGAGCGTCCCGACGACGACGACCTCCCGCGCGGCGGGCAGCGTGTCGACGGCGACGCTCGCCGGGTGCGCCGTCACCAGGCCCACGTCGCGCGCCAGGTCGCGCGCGGCGCGGATCGCGCCGGGCCAGTCCTTGCCGGAGACGAGCAGGGGAGCGGAGCGGCCGCCGGCCGAGAGCGTGAAGCGGCCGGGCCCGGGGCCGCCGGCGACGTAGGACGCGGAGTCGGCGGGCGCCGGACGCTGGGCCGCCGCCGGCGCGGCGAGGGTCGCCGCGAGCAGCGCCAGCGCGGGCAGGACGGCGGCTCCGGCGCGCGCGCGGGTCGGATCGGTCACGCCGTCCTCAGGCCGCGCCGGACCGTCAGGCCACCGGGTGCTTCGCGGGGTCCCAGCGCTGCACGGCGTCCAGCACGCCCTGGAGGTGCTTCCGCATCCGGGAGACGGCGAGCGCCGTGTCGCGGCGCTCGAGCGCCTCCAGGATCGCGAGGTGCCCGCGGTGGTCCGCCTCGCGCGAGCCGAAGATGTCGAGGATCATGAGCTGCTCGTGCGAGAACAGCTCGCGCAGCACGTCCAGCAGCTGGACCAGCACCGAGTTCCCGGAAGCGACGGCGATCTGGCGGTGGAAGGACATGTTCACCTTGTTGAGGATCGCGTCGTCCTCGAGGTGGCGGCCCGCGAGGTCGAGCAGGCGCCGCATCTCCTTCAGGTGGCGCGCCGTCAGGTGCTCGACCGCTTCGGCCACCGACTGCATCTCCAGCGACATCCGCGACCGCAGCAGGTCCGAGAGCAGCTTGCGGGTCACGACCGGCGCGTACCCCGGGCTCGAAACCAGCAGGGCGTCCTCCCTCCGGCTCACGTACACGCCGGAGCCGTGGCGGATCTCCACCACGCCGACCGCCTCGAGCTTGGTGAGGGCTTCGCGGACCGTGGGGTGCCCGACGCCGAAGCTCCGGGCCATCTCCATGATCGCGGGGAGGCGGTCGCCGAGTCCGTACCCGCCGTCCCGGATCATCTCCTTGATGCGGAGGGCGACCCGGTCGGCCAGGCTCTGCTTGGCCATCGGCCGGAGCGTCCTCTTCGCCGTGATCATGTTCACTCCAGGTTCTGCGCTGTGCGCCGGGGCGCCGGCCGCCGGGGCGGCGCCGCCGCTACGAGCCGGTCCGCAGGGCGTCCGCCGCCGCGATCACGGCGTCGAACGCCGGCTTGGGCCGGCCGGCCCGGTCGAACAGCAAAGGATAGTTGGTTCGCCCGCGAACGGGCCAGTTGTTCCTCCAGGAGTCGCGGTCCGTGACGCCCCAGAACGTCACGCGGGCGACCTGGCCGCGGTGGCGGAGAAAGACCCCGAACAGCTCCGCGTAGCGCCGGGCCAGCGCCTGCTGCACCGAGTCGGGCAGCCCGGAGGCGTAGGGGTCGAGCTCGGGCCGGGCCGCGGCGCTGAGGCCGACGTCCGCCCCGGTCTGGGGAACCGCCCGCGGCAGCACGTCCACGTCCAGCTCGGTGATCATCACCCTGAGCCCGAGCGCGGCGAAGGCCGCGATGGTGGAGTCCTCCGCGGCCGCCGTGGGCCAGTCGAGCCGGTCGTGGTCCTGGAGGCCCACGCCGGCGACCGGCACCCCGGCGGCCAGCAGCCGCTGCAGCAGCGCCACCGCCCCGGCGCGCTTGGCCGGGTTCTCGAGCGAGTAGTCGTTGTAGTAGAGCTGGGCGGCCGGATCGGCCTCGTGCGCGAACCGGAACGCGAGCGCGATGAAGTCGTCGCCGATGACGGCCTGCCACGGCGAGCGCCGCAGCGTGCCGTCGTCGGCCACCGCCTCGTTCACCACGTCCCAGCCGTTCACCCGGCCGCGGTAGCGCCCCACCACCGCGTGGATGTGGTCGCGCATCCGGGCGATCAGCGTGTCCCGGCTCACCGGGTTCCCGGCCGAGTCCTGGAACACCCAGCGCGGCGTCTGGCCGTGCCACACCAGCGTGTGCCCGACGACGAACATCCGGTGCCGCTCTCCGAACGCCACGTAGCGGTCGGCGGCGTCGAAGTCGTAGACGCCGGGGCGGGGATGCACCGACTCCCACTTGAGGACGTTCTCGGGGGTGACGCTGTTGAACTGCGCGGCGACCAGGGCGGCGCCGGCCGAGTCGCGGCCGGAGAACTGGCCCTCGTTGAGCGCGGCGCCGACGAGGAACGCGCCGCGGTACGCGGCGGCGAGGGTGGGCGGCGCGGGGGGCACCGGGGCGGGCGGGCGCGGGGCGCAGCCGGCGGTCGCGGCGAGCGCGGCCAGGCACGCCCGGCGCGCCAGCCGGGCCGCCGTCACGCCGCGGCGCCTCCGGGCGCGAACCCCTTGCGCCGCTCGGCCAGCTCGTCCTGGATCCGGAGGTTCAGCTCCTTGCCGATCTTGTAGAACAGCATGCACGCCACCACCACGCCGAGGAACAGGGCGGGGTACAGGCTCGCCGAGAGCCGGATCCCGAGCAGCGCGTGCGGGGTCTGCGCGACGTTGGCCCGGTAGCCGTAGCCGGAGAGCAGCCAGCCGGCGATCGCGCCGCCGAGGCTCAGGCCCGCCTTCAGCGCGAACAGGATGGTCGCGTACACGATGCCGGTGATGCGGCGCCCCGTGGTCCACTCGGCGTAGTCGGCCACGTCCGCGAACATCGCCCAGATGAGCGGGATGGTGGGCGCGTAGCTGAGGGCGCGCACGTACTCGAGCAGGTAGGTGGCGCCGATCGCGCCGGCCGGCAGCAGGATGAACGCCGCCGCGAACAGCGTCCCCAGCGCGAACCCCACCAGCGCCACGGCCTTCTTCCCGAACCGGGCGGCCAGGAACGTGGAGGCCACGACGCCGACGATGAGCACCGCCTGGCTGGACATCGTGAACAGGCTGAAGCCCACCGAGGCGACGTTGTCGTGCGCCGGGTTGATGATCAGGCCGAACGTGTTGAGCAGGTCGTGCCACGGGCCGCCGCCGGACGCGGCGGAGCTGCCCAGCCCGAGACGGGCCAGGAAGTCGTACAGGCGGTCGGTGCTGACGTAGTACTTGAAGTAGTAGAACATCGAGCCGCCGCGCAGCGCCACGTAGACGAAGTGCGACAGCGTCAGCACGAACATCGCGACCCAGGGGCCGTTCTTCAGCAGGTTGCCGAAGTCCTCCCGGGGCGACGACTTCTGCTGGGGCGGCGGCTGGATGCGCTCGCGGGTGGTGAGGAACGTGACGACGAAGAACACGACGCACAGCACGGCCCACAGCCCGATGGTCATCTGCCAGCCGCGCGCGTTGTCGCCGTGGCCGAGCTTGGCGACCAGCGACAGCGTGAACCCTCCCACGATCAGCTGCGCGAACATCGCCGCGAAGAACCGGTAGGAGGACAGCGTGGTGCGCTCGTTGACGTCGCCGGTCATCACGCCGGTCATGGCCGAGTACGGGGTGTTGTTCGCCGAGTACAGGGTCATCAGCAGGATGTTGGTGACCGTGGCGTACGCCAGGGTGCCGGCCGCGTTGAAGTGCGGCACCGTGTAGGCCAGGACCAGCACCACCGCCCACGGCACGGCG
>DASPTN010000002.1:0-6891 GCA_035623395.1 Gemmatimonadales bacterium
GCCTCGCTTCCGTCACCCGGACGCCTTCCCGTATGTTCAAGCCGGTGACTCCCGGGATCCCCCCTATGCCGCCGTTCCGCGCCCGCGGGCGCCCCTGGCTCCGTGCCCTCCGTGCCACCCAGGCGGCGATGGTCCTCGGCGTCGCGCTCGCGAGCCGGGCGGCGGCGCAGGGTGCGGCGCCCCCGCCCCCGGGCCTCACGATCCGCCTCGCCGTGCCCGCGAGCACGCCGGCCGGGGCCGCCGTCTACGTGGCCGGCTCGTTCAACGGCTGGAACCCCGCGGCGCCCGGGTACCGGCTGGCTCCCCGGGACGGAGCGTACCTGCTGACGCTGCCGGACTCGGTGCGCGGACCGATCGAATTCAAGTTCACGCTCGGGTCCTGGGACAAGGTCGAAGTCGGCGACTCCGGCGCCGACGTGGCCAACCGGACCTTCACCGTCCCACCGACGGGCGCCGCTGTCTGGACCGGGACCGTTGCGGCGTGGCGGACGGGCCCTCCGCCCCCGCGCCCCCACACCGCGACTCCGTCCGTGTCGGTTCTCAGCGACAGCTTCGCGATCCCGCAGCTCGGACGCACCCGGCGCGTGTGGTTGTACCTGCCGCCCGGCTACGCGGCGTCGACCAGGCGGTACCCGGTCCTGTACCTGCAGGACGGGCAGAACGTGTTCGACGCCGCCACCAGCTTCTCCGGTGAATGGGGGGTGGACGAGACGCTCGACAGCCTGCACGCGGCGGGAGATCGGGGCGTGATCGTGGTGGCCGTCGACCACGGCGGCGAGCACCGCATGGACGAGTACCAGCCGTGGCGGAGCGAGAGCGGCCGCTACGGCGGCGGCGAGGGCGGGCCGTACGTGGATTTCCTGGTGCGGACCCTGAAGCCGTACGTCGACGGCCATTATCGGACCCTGCCCGACCGCGCCAACACGGGCGTCGGGGGCTCGAGCCTGGGCGGGCTCATCTCGTTCTACGCCGCGCTCCGGTACCCCGACGTGTTCGGGCGGGTGCTCGTGTTCTCGACGCCGTTCTTCCTCCATCCGCAGATCTTCGCGCTCGCCCGCGCCGCGAGGGCGCGCCGGCCGGCCACGCGGTTCTACTTCGACGCCGGCCGCGACGAGGGCCGGTCGACCGCCGGCATACCCGAGCGGGCGATGGCGCGGTCGCAGGGCGCCATCGTGGATTCCCTTGCCGCGGCCGGGATCGACACCGCGGCCGACGTGCGCTCCCTGCTTCCGGCGGACGGCGCGCACGCCGAGTGGTTCTGGCGGCGGGAGTTCCCCGCCGCCTACCGGTGGCTGTTCGCGGACGCGGGTAACGGCGCGCGCTGAGCGACAGGGACGCCGGGCACCGCGGCCCCGGCCGTCCGCGACCCCGACCACGGAGCAGCCCCCATGGCGATCACCCTCGCTCCCGATGCGACGAAGCAGGCGGTGGCGTCGATCCGACGGTTCTTCGCCGAGAGCTGGGAGCAGGACGTCGGCGACCTGAAGGCGCGTCTGCTGCTGGACTACTTCCTGAAGGAGATCGGGCCCTGCGTGTACAACCGGGCGATCTCCGACGCGCAGGTGTACTTTCGGGATCGCGTGGCGGACCTCGAGGGGGCCTGCTACGAGAAGGAATTCGCCTACTGGCCGTCGAGCTCGCAGCGGGCCGGCCGCTGACGGACCGGGCCGGCCGGCGCATCCGACCCTTCGCCCACCCGAGGAGGAGCCGTGCCAGGGAAGCTTCGTGACAAGGTCGCCATCGTCACCGGCGCCAGCTCGGGCATCGGGCGCGCGTGTGCCCGCGCCCTGGCCGGCGAGGGCGCGGGGCTGGTGCTCACCGCGCGGCGGCGGGAGCGTCTCGACGCCCTCAAGCGCGAGATCGAGGCGGCCGGAGGGCGGGCCGTGGTGTTCGCGGGCGACGCCCGCGAGGAGAGCACGGCCACCGGCGCCGTGAGGGCGGCGACCGACGCGTTCGGGCGGATCGACATCCTCGTCAACAACGCGGGCGTGGGCAACTACAAGAACCTGGTCGACACCAGCGCCGAGGAGTACGACGAGCTGGTGGACGCCAACGTGCGGTCGACCTTCCTGTTCACGCGCCACGCCGTCCCGGTGATGCTGCGGCAGAGGGCCGGGACCATCCTGATGATCTCGTCGATGGCGGGCGTCTACGGCTTCGGCGGCGAGGCGGTGTACTGCATGAGCAAGTTCGCCCAGGTCGGCTTCGCGCAGGCGCTGGACCGCGAACTGCGCGGCAGCGGCATCAAGGTCGGTGCGATCTGCCCGGGCGGGGTCAAGACCGAGTTCGCGCTCGGCAGGGGCCGCAACGCGAAGGACGTGGCCGCGTCGGACATGCTCGAGCCCGAGGACGTGGCCGCCGTGGTGCTGCTGGCCTGCACCCAGTCGTCCAGGTCGCGCCTCATCGAGGTGCAGATGAGGACGATGGGAGAGGCGTTGGCGTGAACGGAAGGAGGCGTGAGCGGAAGGAAGGGTGAGAGGTAAGGAGTGAGCGATGAGACGTTCAGGTGAGACGTGAGAGGCAGAGGCCGTGAGAAGTGAGGGTGAGAGGTGAGTCGCTCCCTCTCACGCCTCCCGCTTCTCACCTCATCACTTGAACCTCTCACGTCTCACCTCTCACGCTGTCGCCTTTCCCCGGCACATACCCCCTCCCCCGTATCGCCACCACGAGCGTCGGCACCAGGAACAGCGTGATCGGCGTGGAGACCGCCAGCCCGCCGATGACGGCGAGCGCGAGCGGCTGCTGCATCTCGCTCCCGGCCCCCAGCGCGAGCGCGAGGGGGAAGAGCCCGAACAGCGTGCACAGGGTGGTCATCAGGATCGGCCGGAGCCGCACCCGCGCCGCGTCGATGATGGCCTGCTCGAGCGGCAGGCCGTCCAGCATCCCGCGCCGCCGGGTGAAGTCCAGCAGGATGATGCCGTTCTTGACGATCAGCCCGACCAGCAGGATCAGCCCCATGAACGAGGACACGTTGAGCGGCGTGCCGGTCGCCAGCAGCATCCCGATCGCGCCGATGAACGAGACCGGGGCGGCGAGCGCGATCACCAGGGGCTCCACGAACGACTCGAACTGCAGCACCATCACCGCCACCACGCTCACCGCCGCGATGGCGAGCACCATGAGCATCGCGCGGAACGCGTCCTGCTGGCTGGCGTACTGGCCCCCGAACTCGAGCCGGACCCCGCCGGGCGGCGGCTGGGCCGTGAGGACGGCGCGCACGTCGCGCACCACCTGACCCAGCGAGCGCCCGCCGACGTCGGCGGTCATCGCGATCATCTGCTGCTGGTTCTCGCGGTCCAGCTCCGCGCGCGAGGTCAGCGGCCGGAGCACCGCCAGCGCGCCGAGCGGGGCCGCGCGGCCGTGCGCGCCCGCGCCCACGGGGATCGCGCCGAGCTTCAGGGGATCGAACCGCACGGAGTCGGGTGCCCGGACCCGGACGTTGACGGCGCGGTCCTGGGTGCGGACCTGCCCCGCCGTCACGCCCAGCAGCGCGCCGCTCACCGCGCCGCCCACCTGCTCGGGCGTGAGCCCGATGCGCCCGGCCTCCGCGCCGTCCACGCGCATCATCATCTCGGCGCTCGGGAAGCTGACGCCGTCGAACAGGTCCTCCAGGCCTTCGATCTTGCCGAGCGCGGGCGCGATCCGCCGCGCGTACGCCTCGAGCGTGTCGAGGTCGGAGCCGAACAGCTTCAGCTCGACCGGCTTCGCCCCTCCCGCGAGGTCGTTGATGACGTCCGAGAGGATCTGGACGAACTCGATGTGCAGGGTCGGCACGGCGGCGTTGACCTGGTCGCGGACCGCGTCCATCACCTGGAAGATCGTGCGGCTGCGCGCGCCGCGGCGCCTGAGGCGCGCCACCAGGTCGCCGGTGTTCTGCAGGGTCGCGAACAGGCCCAGCTCGGCTCCGGTGCGGCGCGAGGTGCCGGTGACCTCGGGCGTGCGCGCCAGGATGCCCTCGACGACGTGCAGCGCGCGGTCGGTCTCCGCCAGCGCCGTGCCGCCCGGCGTCCAGTAGTCGAGCACGAAGGCGCCCTCGTCCATGTCCGGCAGGAACCCGCTGCCGACGAACCGCTGGGCCACCACGCCGGCGACGACGAGCGCCGCCGCCCCCGCCAGCATCCGGCGCGGGTGATGCAGCACCGCGCCCAGCCCGCGCACGTACCGCTCGCCGAGGCCGTCGAGGCCGCGCGCCACCAGCGCCGCCACCGCGGCGAGCCGCCCGGGCTCCCCGGGCCCCGCCCGGGCGGCGGCCGGCGACCCGCGCTCGCCGAGGAACTGGTCGGCGAGGAGCGGGATGACGGTCAGCGCCAGGAACAGCGAGGTCAGCACCGCGATGGTCAGCGTGAGCGAGAGCGCGGCGAAGAACTGGCCGACCACGCCCTGCAGCAGGCCCAGCGGCAGGAACACCACCACCGTGGTGATGGTGGAGGTCGTCACCGGCCAGATCAGCTCCTGGACGGCCTCCCGGATGGCCGCCCGCCGGTCGCCCACGATCGCCAGGTGCCGCGCGATGTTCTCCGTGATCACCACCGCGTCGTCGATCACCAGGCCGATGGCGATGGCCATCGCGCCCAGGGTCATCAGGTTGAACGTCTGCCCCAGCAGGTTCATCACGAACACGGTGATGATCAGCGTGAGCGGGATCGACGCCGCGCTCACCGCCGTGATCCGCCCGTGCCGCAGGAACGCGAGCAGGATCACGACCGCGAGGAGGGCTCCGATCAGCATCGCGTCGCGCACCGACCGCACGGCGTCCCGGACCAGCTCCGCCTGGTCGTAGACCACCTTGTAGTGCACGCCCGGCGGCAGCGTCGGCGCGAGCGCCGCCATCGCCCGGGCGACGCTGTCGGCCAGCTCGAGCGTGTTACCGCCCACCTGGCGCGTGACGTTGAGCAGCGCCGCGGGCCGCCCGTCGCCGGCGATGACCCGGACGTGGTCCTCGGTGCCGAGGCTCACCGTCGCCACGTCCCGCACCCGCAGGCCGCCGCCGATGGCGACGTCGCCCACGTCCTCGGGCGTGTGCGCCTCCTGGTCCGTGACGATCAGGTACTGGCGGTAGTCCTTCGCGATCCGGCCCACCGCCTCGGGCGTGATGGCCTGGCGGATGTCGCCCGCCAGCTCGTCGTAGGTCAGCCCGAGGGAGGCGAGCCGCGCCGGATCGGCCACGACCTCGATCTCCCGCACGTCGGTGCCCTGCACGTCCACGCGCCCCACGCCCGGGACGCGCGAGAGCACCGGCTTGATCTCGTACAGCGCGATGTCGTTGAGGGTCGCGGGATCGCCGCCCTCGAGGTTGTACGACAGGACCGGGAACAGCGTGGGGGTGAGGCGCTCCGCCCGCACGTCGAGCCCGGCCGGCAGATCCTGCGCCACCTGGCTGAGGCGCGACTGCACCAGCTGGAGCGCGTAGATCATGTCGGTCCTGGGCGCGAACCACATCGAGATCTCGCTCGCGCCGCGGATGGACCGGGACCGCACCCGCAGCACGCCAGGCACCACGCTCACCGCCTCCTCGATGGGCCGGGTGATGCTGAACACCACCTGGCGCGCGCCGAGCGAGGAGCCTTCGGCGACGATGGCGATGCGCGGGAAGGTCAGCTCGGGATAGATGGCCGACGGGAGCGTCAGCGCCGAGCCGATGCCGGCCGCCGACAGCAGCGCCACCGCGAGGTAGATGAAACGGCGCTGGCGGACGAGGACGTCGAACAGCTTCACGGCCTGGCCGGGACGATCTTCGCGCTGTCGGACACTCCGTAGGCCCCGTAGGTCACGACCGTCTCGCCGCCGGCGAGGCCCGACGTGATTTCCGCCGCTGTCTCGCTGCGGCCGCCGACCGTGACGTCACGCGCGTGGGCGACGCCGTCCTTGTCCACGACGAACACCTGGAACGCCTCGCCCTGCGGCACCAGCGCCTCGAGCGGCACCGTGACGGCCCGGGCGTCGGCGCCGGCGGCGATCCGCCCGAAGACGGTCTCGCCGATCTTGAGCGGGCGGCTCGCGCGGCCGACCCGGACCCGGATCTCGACCGCCCGGGTGGCCGAGTCGAGCGCCGCCCCGACGTCGGCGACGGCGCCGGTGCCGAGCGAGTCGCCGTGGGCGCTCTCGCCCGCCCACAGCACCACCGCCTGGCCCGGCCGGACGCGCCCCGCCTCGCCCGGCGTGAAGCTCAGCACCACGTCGAGGGCCGCGAGATCGGCGATCTCCACCAGCGGCCCCGTGGCGTCCGCCGGCGCGCCCAGGACCGCCGACATGCGCGTCACCACCCCGGACACCGGGGCGTGGAGCGTCGCCTGCGCCTGCGCCCGCTGCGCGCTGACCAGCGCCGCCTGGGCCTGCGCCAGGTCGGCCGCCGCCTGATCCACTTCCTTGCGCGGCACGATGCCCATGCCGGAGAGCCGCTCCGCCCGGTCGTGCGCGTTCTTCGCGACGCTGACCGCGGCCTCCGCGCTGCGCGCCGCGGCGTCGAACGGGCCGCGGTCGAACTCGATCAGCGGGTCCCCTTCCTTCACCGGCTGGCCCGCGACCACGAAGATGCGCGCGACCCGCGTCGGGCCGGGCGCCCCCAGGGCGGCGAACCGGCCCGGGCGGGGGGCCACCGTGCCGAGCGCCGATACCACGCGCACGAACGGCCCCACCGCCGCCACGGCCGTTCTCGCGCCCACGACCGCCTGCACGCTGCCGCGCACCTCGGACTCCGTGTCGCCGCCGGAGGGTGAACAGCCGGTTGCCAGCTCCCAGACGCCCACAAGGACCGTTGCGAATCGGGAGACGCCAAGTCGCGAGGGAAGGCACCGCAGACGGTTCATGGTGTGGCCTCGGATGCCGTGAACAGCCGCACCGCTGCGTCGGCGGCGTTGGCGGCGGCGAGATCGTCGATGAGGTGGCCCAGCG
>DASPTN010000003.1:0-13228 GCA_035623395.1 Gemmatimonadales bacterium
GCGCGCCTTCGCGAGCTCGTCCTGGCGCGCGTACACCTTGACCGCCTTGAGGGCGAGGTGCGCGAAGTTCACCATGCTGCGCTCGATCGCCCGCGTCGGGTCGTCGCGGTAGGTGAACTGGTCCTGGCTGTACCAGCCGCGAAAGTCGCGCACGAAGGTGGTGTACAGGTACTCGACCGCCTCGGGCACCGAGATGGTGCCGAACATCAGGTCCTGGTCGTTGCGGCCCTGCCGCGCGTCGTTCACGTCGAACTTGTGGATCGGCACGCCGGCGAACGCCGCGAGGTCGCACGCCGTGGACGCCGTGGTGCCTTCCATCTTCTGGTGGCCGTAGTCGACCGTGAGGCCGCAGTTGTTGCCGCCCGTGGTGTCGTTGACGCGCTGCGCCACCAGGATCGCCGAGGCCGCGGTGGGCACGATCATGTACAGCTCGCGCGGCTCGTACGGCTTCGGCTCGATCGCCAGCTTCACGCCCGCCTTCACGCACTCCTTGTTCACCGTCACCAGGGCCTCGCTGAACCACTCCAGCGACTGGCGGTAGTCGATCTGGAAGTGGTAGTCCGCGCCGTCGGAGCCCGGCCACACGCTCAGCACCGGGACCCCGAGCGCCTTGCAGATCTCCACGGCCTTGAGGATCTCGTCGAGCGCCGCCCGCCGCAGCTCCGGCCTCGGATTGCAGGGCCCGCCGAGCTTGAACTTCGGGTTGGTCCAGGTGTTGATGTTGCACGCCGGAACCGTCATCCCCAGCTCGGCCAGGAAGCCGCCCTTCGCCCGCTCGACGGCGGCGAGGTCGAGGTCGCCGTTGAGCGACTTCTCGAACACGTGCTGGTGGATCTCGATGGCGTCGATCCCGGCGGCCTTGGTGCGGCGGCACTGCCCCTCGAAGTCGTTGCGGAACGACGGATCGTCGGAGTGGTAGCCCGGCGGCGCGAACCGGTCCACGAAATCGCCGGCCGACCAGTGGCCGACGCTCATCCGGATGTCCATCGCCTTGAGGAAGGTGAGCGCCTCGGCCCGGCCCATCGGGGTCCGGGTGGCGAGCGCGAGCTTGATCTGGTCCGGCGTGAAGCGCGGCATCGGGGCCTCCTCCCGCAGTGGCCCTAAGGTGGCGCGCGGCCGCGCGGCTCCGCAAGCGCGCAGGACGAGACCCGACCGCTGACCGAGTCGTCCGTCGCGCCGCCCGCACGATCTCGCCGCGAGTCGAGTGCCACCGCCGCCGCATTGACGCGGGCGCGCCCGCATGTAGTGTCAAGGAGCTTTTTCCCTCGCGCTCAAGGGGACGGCATGCAAGCGCTCGACTGGGTGGTGGTGCTGGTCTACTTCACGCTGATCCTCGGCCTCGCGTGGTGGGTGTTCAAGCGCGGCAAGGACACGGCCGACGACTACTTCCTCGCGAACCGCAACCTCGGCTGGTTCATCGTCGGCGCCTCGATCTTCGCCTCCAACATCGGCTCGGAGCACCTGGTGGGGCTCGCCGGCTCGGGCGCCACCAGCGGCGTCGCACTGGCCCACTACGAGCTGCACGCGTGGGCGATCCTGGTGCTCGGCTGGCTGTTCGTGCCGTTCTACATGCGCTCCCGCGTGTTCACGATGCCCGAGTTCCTGGAGCGCCGCTTCTCGCCCTCGTCGCGGGTCATCCTCTCGATCACGTCGCTGCTGACGCACGTGCTGACCAAGTTCGCCGTCAGCATCTTCGCCGGGGGCGTCGTGTTCCGCGCCCTGCTGCCGGAGCTGCACGTCACCATCCTCGGCCACGACTGGAACGCGTTCTGGATCGGGTCGGTGCTGATCGTGGTGCTGACCGGCGTGTACACGGTGCTCGGCGGCATGCGCGCGGTGGCCTACACCGAGGCGATGCAGACGTTCGTGCTGGTCTTCGGCTCGGCGCTGCTCACGATCTTCGGGCTGATCAAGATCGGCGGCTGGCACGCGTTCCGCGACGCGCTGCCCTCCGACATGTTCAACCTGTGGAAGCCGCTGATCCCGCACGGGGTGGCGTCCACCTGGGCCCCCGTCAAGGAGGCCACCCGCCAGGCCTGGTATTTCAACACCAACTACCCGTGGCTGGGGATGCTGTTCTGCGCGCCCATCATCGGGCTGTGGTACTGGTGCACCGACCAGTACATCGTGCAGCGCGCGCTCGGCGCACCGAACGAGCAGGTGGCGCGCCGCGGCTCGATCTTCGCGAGCTACATCAAGCTGCTGCCCGTGTTCATCTTCATCATCCCCGGCATGATCTCGTTCGCCCTGGCGCGCTCCGGGCACGTGGCCTCGCTGGCGGCGATGGTCGGCCCCGACGGCAAGGCGATCCCGATGGTGGCGCAGTCGGCCTACCCGATGCTGGTGATGTCGGTGCTCCCGGTCGGCGTCCGCGGGATCGTGGTGGCCGGCCTGATCGCCGCGCTGATGAGCTCGATGGCCGGCGCGTTCAACGCGTCGAGCACGCTGTTCACCATGGACCTGTACCAGAAGCTGCGGCCCAACTCGTCGCAGCACGAGCTGGTGTGGATGGGCCGCGTCGCCACGGCGGTGATGGTGCTGGTGGCGCTGCTGTGGATCCCGGTCATCGAGGGCGCGCGCGGGCTGTACGAGTATCTGCAGAGCGTGCAGGGCTATCTCGCGCCGCCGATCTTCACCGTGTTCTTCTTCGGCATCTTCAACCAGCGCCTCAACACCAAGGGATGCATCTCCGCGCTGGTGGTGGGCTTCCTGCTCGGCACCTTCCGGCTGCTGGTGGACACGCCGGTGGCGCTGCACCTGGGGGGCTACGAGAACGGCTACACCCAGGGTTCGTTCCTGTGGGTGGTGAACAACATCTACTTCCAGTACTACAGCCTGCTGGTGTTCGTGGTGTCGGTGGTGGTGATGATCGGGGTGAGCTACGCGACGGCGGCGCCCCCCGCGGAGCGCCTGACGGGCCTGACCTTCGCGACCATCACCGACGAGCACCGCCAGGAGTCGCGCTCCAGCTGGACGAAGTGGGACGTGCTGGCGTCGGCGCTGGTGGTGGTGCTGATCTTGTGCGTGTACCTGTACTTCAGGGGATAGCAATCAGAGGGCACCGACCTCGGTCTTGTACCGCTTCAGCTTGTCGTACAGCGTCCTGAGCCCGATCCCCAGCCGGTCGGCCGCCGCCCGGCGGTTGCCGCCCACCGCCGCCAGCGCGCGCTCGATCGCCGTGCGCTCGATCGCGTCGAGCGTCGTGGCGCCGTTGCCGCCGACGCCCGCCGCCACCGGCTCGCCCAGCTCCAGGTGCTCCTCCCGGATCTCGGTCCCCTCGCACAGGATCGCGGCGCGCTCCAGGACGTTGGCCAGCTCGCGGACGTTGCCCGGCCACGCCGCGGCGACGATGCGGCGCTGCGCGCCGGGCGACAGCGTGAGGCGCGGCCGGCCGATGGCCGCGCCGCTCCTCGCCATCAGCCGCTCGGCCAGCGGCAGGATGTCGCGCGGTCGCTCCCGCAGCGGCGGCAGCCGGACCGGGAACACCGCGAGGCGGTGGTACAGGTCCTCGCGCAGCGTCCCCGTCGCCCGCAGCGCCTCGACGCTGCGGTTGGTCGCGGCGACCCAGCGCACGTCGGCCTCGATGGTCCGCGTCCCGCCCACCCGCTCGAAGCGGCGGTCCTGGAGCACGCGCAGCAGCTTCGCCTGCACGGCCGGGGGCATCTCCCCGATCTCGTCGAGGAAGAAGGTGCCCCCGTCCGCGAGCTCGATGCGCCCGCGGCGCGCGCTCACCGCGCCGGTGAAGGCGCCCTTCTCGTGGCCGAACAGCTCGCTCTCGAGCAGCGTCTCCGGAATCGCGGCGCAGTTCACCGCCACGAAGGGCCCGCCGGCGCGGGGACTCCACGCGTGCAGGGTGCGGGCGGCGACCTCCTTGCCGGTGCCGCTCTCGCCCATCAGCAGCACGGTGGAGCCGGTCGGCGCGACCTTGCGCAGCGCCTGCACCACCGGCTCCATCGTCGGATCGCCGTACGACAGCGGCGGCAGCTCGGGCGCGTCGCGGGTCGCCCGGTCGCGCGCGGCCAGCAGGGCGCGGTGCTCGAGCGCGCGGCGCGCCAGCATCCGCAGCTCCGCGGGCCCGCCGATCGGCTTCTGGAGGTAGTCGAACGCGCCGAGCTTCATCGCCTCGACCGCCGTGTCCACCGTGCCGAAGGCCGTCAGCACGATCACTTCCAGCTCGGGCTGCTCGGCGCGCACCTGCCGCAGCAGCGCCATGCCGTCGAGCCGCGGCATCTTGAGGTCGGTGATCAGCAGGTCGAAGCTCTCGCGGCCCAGCCGCGCGGCGGCCTCGACGCCGTCGGCCGCCTGCGCCACGGCGTGGCCGTCGTCCTCGAGCGCCTCGGCGATGAACCCCCGCACGCCCCGCTCGTCGTCCGCGACCAGGATCCGCGCCATCGCGCCGCTCACCGGCCGGGGAGGGTGATGCGGAACACGGCGCCGCCGTCCGGATGGTTGGCGGCGACGATCGTGCCGCCGTGCAGCTCCACGACGCGCTGCGCGACGGCGAGACCGAGCCCGGTCCCCGACACCCGCGTGGTGTAGAACGGCGAGAAGATCTTCCGCTCGTCGCCGGCCGGGACGCCGGCGCCGAAGTCGCGCACGGTGAAGACCAGCGAGCCGTCGCTCCGGCCGGCCGCGACCTCGGGCCGCGTGCCCTCCGGCGTGGCCTGGCGCGCGTTGCGCAGGACGTTGGTCAGGGCCTGCCGCATCCGCCGCTCGTCGAGCGGCCAGACGTGCGGCGTCCCCTCGGCGCGCACCACGAAGCCGTCGCGTCCCACCTCGTCCACGCACGCGGACAGCAGCGCCGCGGGGTCGGTGGGCTGGAGGTCCATCGGCCCGCTGCGCGCGAAGTCCAGCAGGTCGCTGGTCAGCGCCTCGAGCCGCCGCGCCTCCGTCACCACCAGGTCCGCCTTCCCGCGGTCGGGGCTCCGCGCGCCGAGGCGCTCGGCCAGCAGCTGCGCGTTCCCCTTGAGCGAGGCGAGCGGGTTGCGGAGCTCGTGGGCGAGCACCGCCGACATCTCGCCGAGCGCGCCGAGCCGGCGCTGCTCCTCGAGCCGGCGCTCGATGTGCTCCTGGCGGACCGTCAGGCGCCAGAAGACCACCGCCGCCGCGATCAGCGCCGCCGCCATCAGCAGCGAGAGCGCGAACGTGCTGGTCGCCTCGCCCGCGAGGCGCTCCGCCACCAGCGGCTCGAACTCCATCACGAAGGCGAGCCGCCTCGGCCGGGCGGCGCCCGCCGGCGGCCCGCCCGCGCGCGCCGGCGCCGTCCCGGCGCCCTCGGGCGGCGGAGGCGCGAGCCCGGCGTAGCCCCACAGCCGCACGCGGTCCCCGATCTGCTCCAGCACCGGCGGCCCGGGCGGCCGGCGCACCGGCAGGCGGACCGGCACGGTCGGCCGGCCGGCCTGCGCGATCGGCGAGCCCGTCGAATCGAAGAACGCGAGGTAGCTCAGGCCCGCGGCCTGGTGCTGGCGCAGGATCGTGTCGAGCTGCCCCGGCTGCAGCGGCTCCGCCAGCCCGCGCGCCTGCTGGCGAATGGATTCGAGCAGCACCAGGCTCTGGCCGCGGTTCAGGGTCGTCGCCGCCGCCACCGCGCGCTCGCGCCCGACCCACGCCGTCACCACCAGCGCCGCGCCGAGCGCGATCGTGGTGGCGAGCCATCCCCAGCGCACCCACCGGCCGAGTGGTGCCTTCATCGCCCACGCCCTCCGCGCCGTTGGAGCGTCCAGCCTGCTGCCGACGCGCCGATACCGGGGGCCCCGGTGAGCCCACGAGGCCGCGGCCGCATCGGCCGCGAACGGCGCCACGGCTCCGTCGTCGGGCATCTCACGCGCCTCGCGGCTTCCCCGGCGCCCCTACTCGTACCGCAGCGCCTGGATGGGATCGAGCGCGGCGGCCTTCCGGGCGGGATAGAACCCGAAGAAGATGCCGACCGCGGCCGAGAAGCAGAGCGCCACGAAGACCATCTGCGGCGCGATCGCGGTCTGCCAGCCGGTCGCCTTGGACAGAATCGCGGCGCCGGCGAACCCGATGCCCACGCCGATCAGTCCGCCGATCAGGCTCATCACGACGGCCTCGACGAGGAACTGCGTGAGCACGTCCCCGCCCCGCGCCCCGATCGCCATCCGGATCCCGATCTCGCGCGTCCGCTCCGTCACCGACACGAGCATGATGTTCATGATGCCGATGCCGCCCACCAGCAGGGAGATGCTCGCGATCGCCGCCAGCAGCATCGTCATCACGTTGGTCGTGCCCTGCGCCGCCTCCGCCAGATCGTCCTGGTTGCGGACCGTGAAATCGTCGTCCGCGTAGTTCGGCAGCTTGTGCGAGCCGCGCAGGATCTGCCCGATCTCCTTCTCCGCGACCGGCAGGTCCTCCTTGTTGGCGGTGCTGGCCAGGATCTGCGGGAGGAAGAGCCACCCGCCCGTCAGCCGCGTGTGCACCGTCGTGTACGGCGCGACGATGATGTCATCCTGGTCGGTGCCCTCGGCCGTCTGGCCCTTGGCCGCCAGCACACCGATGACCTGGAAGGGCTCGTTGCGGACGCGGATCTGCGCCCCGACCGGGTCCTGCCCGGGGAAGAGGTTGTCCGCGACCGTCTTGCCGATCACGCACACCTTGCGGTTGCCCTGCAGGTCGGCCTGGTCGAAGAAGCGGCCCGACGCCACGGTCCAGTCGCGGATGGCCTGGTAGTCGAGCGACACGCCGTCCACCAGCGTGCGCCAGTTGTTGGCCCCGCCGATGACCTGGCTGGGCGCCACCAGCACGGGCGATACGTGGTTGAGGAGCAGGCCCTCGCGCTGCAGCGCGGTGTAGTCGTCGAGCGTCAGCCGCCCGGACGTGCCCGCGCCCTGGCTCACGCCGCCCTGCCGGTTCGCCGCCTGCGTGACGACGATCATGTTGGTGCCGAGGTTGTCGATGCGCCGCTGGATCTCCGACTTCGCGCCCTGCCCGACGGCGACCATCACGATCACCGCCCCCACCCCGATGATGATGCCGAGCATGGTGAGCAGCGTCCGCATCTTGTTCTTGAGGATGCTCTTGGTGGCGATGTCCACCAGCCGCGTCGCCTTCATGTCACTCTTCCTCCGGCGCGAGCGCGGCCAGGTCCTCCACCGCGGCGTGCCGGTCGGCGATGACGCTGTCGCGGACCACGTGCCCGTCCCGCAGCTCGACGACGCGCCTGCAGTACTGCGCGATGTCGTGCTCGTGCGTCACCAGGATGATGGTGATGCCCTGGGTGTTCAGCTCCTGGAACACCGAGAGCACCTCGACCGAGGTGTGCGTGTCGAGGTTGCCCGTCGGCTCGTCCGCGAGGACCAGGGCCGGCTGCGTCACCAGCGCCCGGGCGATCGCCACCCGCTGCTGCTGGCCGCCCGACAGCTCGCTGGGCTCGTGCTCCAGCCGGTCGCCGAGGCCCACGCGCTCCAGCGCCGCACGCGACAGCGCCTTGGTGTCGAGCTTCCCCGGCCCGCGGTGGTACAGCAGCGGCAGCTCCACGTTGTCCAGCGCCGTGGTCCGCGCCAGCAGGTTGAAGCCCTGGAAGACGAACCCGATCTTGGCGTTCCGGATGTCGGCCAGCTCGTTCTTGGTCATGCCGTCCACCCGCACGCCGTCCAGCCAGTACTCGCCCGACGTCGGCCGATCGAGGCAGCCGAGGATGTTCATCAGGGTGGACTTCCCGGAGCCCGAGGCGCCCATGATGGCCACCATCTCGCCGCGCTCGATCGTGACGCTCACCCCGCGCAGCGCGTGCACCTCCGTCTTGCCGGTCACGTACGTCTTCTTGATCCCCTCGATCCGGATGACCGGGGAGTCGGTCGGCGCCGCCGCCGCGTCCGGGGCCGGCTGCGAGGGCCGGAGCTGGGTGGCCACGGCTACAGCACCCGCCGCCCAGGACCGCCCTGCTGCTGCTGGGCCTGGAACGGATTGCTCGCGGCGCCCGACTTCTCGTTCGTCACCGCGGCGATGATCTTGGTGCCTTCCTTCAGATTCGGCCCATCCACGATCTCCGTCATCTGACCGTCGGTGAGTCCCGTGTGCACCCGCAGCGGCGCCGGCTTGCCGTTGGCGTCGAGCGTCCACAGCACCGCCACGTTGCTCGCGCCCGCAGCCGCCGCGCCGAAGCCGCCGGCCCCACCGCCGCCCGTACCCGTGCCGCCCCCGAAGCCGCCGCTGCCGCCTCCGAAGCCGCCCGTGCCGCCGCCCGCGCCGCCCTGGGCGCGCCGCTGCGCCATCATCTGGCGGAACCGCGCCGAGTCGGCCGCCGTGAACTGGCGCCGCGCGCCCGTCGAGTCCGTGCCGGCGCGCCGCTGCGGCAGGTCCGCCGCCGCCAGCATCATCTCGGAGGGCCGGAAGCGCAGCGCCGCGTTCGCGATCCGCAGCACGCTCGAGGCCTTCGCCGTCTCGAAGTTCACCGTGGCCGTCATGCCCGGCAGCAGCGTCCCGTCGTCGTTGTTCACCGCCACGACGACCGTGTAGTCCACGACGTTCTGCACCGTCGCGTACTGCAGCCGCACCTGCGACACTGCACCCTGGTAGGTCCGGTTGGGGTACGCCTCCACCGTGAAGTGGACGGCCTGGCCCTTCTTGATCTGCCCGACGTCCGCCTCGTCCACCTGCACCAGGATCTGCATCCGCCGGAGATCGGAGGCGATGATGAACAGCTGCGGCGCCGCGAAGCTCGAGGCCACCGTCTGGCCCACCTGCACGTCCCGCTCCTGCACAACCCCGTCCATCGGCGCGTAGATGTACGTGTATGCCAGGTCCTGCTGGGCCCGCGCGAGCTGGACCCGCGCCGACTTCAGGTTCGCCTTCGACTGCTCGAAGGCCGCCTGGGCCGCCACGTAGTCGTTGTCGGTCATCATCCCGCTGGTGTGCAGCGGCGTGGCCTGCGTGAGCGTGAACGACTTCAGCATCGAGTCGGCGATGTCCTGCTGGACCAACGCCTCCGCCGTGTTCACCTCCAGCTCGGCCGGCCGCGGGTCGAGCCGCGCGATCAGCTCCCCCTTCCTCACGCGACTGTTGAAGTCCACGTGCAGCTCGGTGATCTGCCCGGACACCTGCGCACCCACCGTCACCGTCGTGTCGGCGCTCAGGGTGCCCGTCGAGTTCACCGTGGCCGCGATGTCCCCGCGGTCCACGGTGACGAACCGGTAGTTCGCCGTGTAGCCGGAATGGCTGCGGAGCAGGAACCCTGCGGTCACGGCGCCGGCGACGACGACGAAGGCGATCGAGATGATGAGACGACGCTTCATGGCTCTTCCTTACAGAGGTTCGGGCGGGGGAAGTCCCCCCGGCTCGACGATCCCATAGGCATTCGTCGTGCCGCACCATATGTCATTTACAGTGAATGACTTACGATTTGACGGATCTCTCGAAAGTGCGGAATCCGCACCACCAGTGATGCGAAAATGGCAGTTGGTATTCAATGGGTGTGCCGACAGTGGCTCAGCGTAGCGGCAGCTCGCTCACGGCCTCGGTGTAGGTCAGCACCGGGACCCGGACGGTGAGCGCGCGCCCGGCGTCGAAGCGCAGCTCCACGGTGACGGTGTCGCCGACAGCGAGCGGCCGCCGCAGCCCTTCCATCATCAGGTGGTAGCCGCCAGGGACGAAGTCGAGGTACCCGCGCGCCGGGATCACCGGCGGCATGGCCGGCTGCATGAGGCCGCCCACCAGCCGGTGCAGCATCACGGAGTCGGCGGCCGGCGTCAGGGCGCCGGTCAAGGCCGCGGCCGTGTCGCTCCCGTTCTCGATCACCAGGAAGACGGACGCCTCGGAGCGGGACGTCGGGGCCGGGATCACGGCGTGGGTCACGGTGAGAGCGCCGCCGGTGGCGTGGCCGCCCCGGCTCGGGCGGCATCCGGACGAGACGAGCGCGGCCAGCAGGAGGATGCCGGCGGATCGCGTCATGGCTCTCACCTGGAAATCGGGGCGGCCTCAAGGTAGCCACACCCGGTCACGCCCGGCAGGAGGGGGACGGCCTTCAACCAGGTCCGGCGCGGCGATCGGCACCCGCAAATGCCACGAGCGGTCTAGATTTTGCGGAGCGGGGACCCGTCCGGACACGCGACAGGACAAAGCGACGAGGAGAGAGGAGCCGTCATGATCATAGGCATTCCCAAGGAGAGCTTTCCCGGAGAGCGGCGCGTGGCCATGGTGCCCGCCGTCGTTCCCTCCTTGACGAAAGCGGGGTTCGAGGTCGCCGTCGAAGCGGGGGCCGGCGTCGGCGCCGGCTATCTGGACAAGGACTACACGGACAAGGGCGCCAGGCTCCTCGGAACGCGCGCGGAGGTCTTCCGGACGGCCGACGTCGTCGTGCAGGTCCTCTGCTACGGCTCGAACGACAGGACGGGCAAGGACGACGTCCCGCTCTACCGGTCCGGGCAGTTCCTGGTCGGCTTCCTGCGCCCGCTCGGAGCGGTCGAGACCCTGAAGGACATCGCGTCCAAGGGCGTCTCGTCCTTCAGCATCGAGCTGATGCCCCGGATCACGCGCGCGCAGAGCATGGACGCGCTGTCGTCCATGGCGACCGTGAGCGGCTACAAGGCGGTCCTGCTCGCCGCCGACACGCTGCCCCGGCTCTGCCCCATGCTGACGACCGCAGCGGGCACGATCACGCCGGCCCGCATGCTCATCATCGGCGCGGGCGTGGCCGGGCTCCAGGCCATCGCCACGGCGCGCCGGCTCGGCGCCGTCGTCTCCGCGTACGACGTGCGGCCGGCGGTGAAGGAGCAGGTGCAGAGCCTCGGCGGGCGTTTCGTCGAGCTGCCGCTCGAGGCCAAGGACGCGCAGGACGCCCGCGGCTACGCCACGGCGCAGGACGAGACGTTCTACCGGCGCCAGCGCGAGCTGCTGGGGCGGGTGGTCGCCGAGAGCGACGTGGTGATCACGACCGCGGTGGTGCCCGGCAAGGCGGCCCCGATCCTGGTGACGGAGGACATGGTGAAGGGCATGGCGCCGGGGTCGGTGGTCGTGGACCTGGCCGCCGAGCGCGGCGGCAACTGCGAGCTGACCGAAGCCGGCGCGATGGTCGTGAAGCACAACGTCAGCATCGTGGGCCTCATCAACCTGGCCAGCGCCGTGCCGTATCACGCCAGCCAGATGTACGCGCGCAACGTCGGCACCTTCCTCGTCCACCTGTTCAAGGGCGGGAAGCCGGAGCTGAACCTGGAGGACGAGATCACCCGCGAGACGCTCATCACCCGGGGCGGCGAGATCGTGCACGGCCGCGTGCGCGAGTTCTTCTCCCTGCCGAGCCTGGTCGCCAAGCCCAACGCCCAGTAGGAGGGTACCGTGCCGCAAGGCTTCATCGAGAACCTGTACGTGTTCCTGCTGGCGGGCTTTCTCGGCTTCGAGGTCATCCGCCGGGTCTCGCCGCTGCTGCACACGCCGCTGATGGCCCTGACCAACGCGCTCGACGCGATCGTCGTGGTGGCCGCCATCATCATCGCCGCACGGCGCGGGACGGTCCTTTCCGAGGTCCTCGGAGCGATCGCCGCCTTCGCCGCGTTCAGCAACATGGTCGGCGGCTTCCTGATCACCGACCGCATGCTGCGGATGTTCAAGCTGAGCGGGAAGAAGAAGGCATGAACATCACGGCGTTGGACCCCGGCACGGTGCAGCTCCTGACCGACGTCGCGTACATCATCGCGATCGCGTTCTTCATCCTGTCGCTGAAGTGGCTGAGCACGCCGGCGACGGCGCGCCGCGGCGTGCTGGTCGGCGAGATCGGCGCGGCGCTGGCGGTGGTGACCACCTTCTTCAACCCCGAGCTGGTGCAGTTCCAGTGGGTGCTGATCGCCCTGTTCGCGGGCGCGATCGTCGGCATCCCGCTCGGCCTGGTGCAGATGACCGCCGTCCCGCAGCGGACGGCCCTGAGCCACGCCTTCGGCGCCCTGGCGGCGGCCCTGATCGGCATCAGCGAGTACTACCTGCACCTCCACGAGCTCACGAAGTTCCAGGTCGTCGAGATCTCGATGGAGGTCATCATCGGCTCCTTGAGCTTCACGGGCAGCCTGATCGCGGCCGGCAAGCTGCAGGAGTGGCTGCCGCAGCGGCCCATCGTGTACAAGGGGCAGAACTACGTCAGCTTCACGGTGCTCGGCGCGGCCGTGCTGGCGGCGCTGATCCTCGTGTTCGACCCCACCATCCCGTTCGTCTTCCCCGCGATGGTGGTGATCTCGCTGCTGTTCGGCGTGATGCTGGTGACGCCCATCGGCGGCGCCGACATGCCGACCGTGATCGCGCTCCTCAACTCCTACGTCGGGCTCACGGCCGCCCTGCTCGGCTTCGTCCTGAACAGCAAGGTGCTGGTGGTGGCCGGCGCGCTCGACGGCTCGTCCGGCTTCATCCTCGCGGTCGTCATGTGCAAGGCGATGAACCGCTCGTTCACCAACGTGCTGTTCGGCGCCTTCGGCCAGCTGCAGGTGTCGGCCAAAGGGGCGCTGGAAGAACGGACGGTGCACACGGCCACGCCGGAGGAGGCCGCCGCGATCCTCTCCGCGGCGAACACGGTGCTGGTCGTGCCCGGCTACGGGATGGCCGTCGCCCAGGCGCAGCACAAGGTGCGGGAGATGCTCGACGTGCTGCTCAAGAGGGGCGTGGACGTGAAGTTCGGCATCCACCCCGTGGCGGGGCGCATGCCGGGGCACATGAACGTGCTGCTGGCGGAAGCGGACGTCCCGTACGACCGGCTGATCGAGATGGACGCGGCCAACAGCGAGATGCCGCAGACCGACGTGGCGCTGGTGATCGGCGCCAACGACGTCACCAACCCGGCCGCCAAGACCGATCAGGGCAGCCCGATCTACGGCATGCCCATCATCGAAGTGGACCACGCCCGGACGGTGATGGTCATCAAGCGGAGCCTCAATCCGGGCTTCGCCGGCATCGACAACCCGCTCTACTACGAGGACAAGACGCTGATGCTGTTCGGCGACGCGAAGGCGTTCGTGAGCGGCATCGTGAAGGAGCTCACGGGAGGCGGGGAGTAGGACTCCTCGGCCAGACGGCGGCTCGCGGGTGGGAGTTGGCAGTGGAGTCGCGAGACGCCGGGTTGCGAGCGGTTGGGAGAGATGAGTCGTCAGGAGAGCAAAGGCCCCGGCTCGATTTCGAGTCCGGGGCCTTGGCTTGTTCTCACCGCCTCTCATCTCGTTGCCACTCGCAACTCGGCGTCTCGCAACTCAACTGACCCCTCGCCACTGCCGACGGACCGCCTCGCGGTGGCGAACCG
>DASPTN010000004.1:0-6243 GCA_035623395.1 Gemmatimonadales bacterium
CGCCGATCGGCAGGGCGCGGGTGGCGCGCGAGGGCGGCGACCTCTCGATCGTCACCTACTCGGCGATGGTGTGGAAGGCACTCGAGGCGGCGCAGACGCTGGAGAAGGAGGACGGGCTCCGGGTCGAGGTCCTGGACCTCCGGACCCTGCTGCCGATGGACGACGCGGCGATCCTGGCCACGGTGCGGAAGACGAACCGGGTCATGATCGTGCACGAGGACACGCGCACCGGCGGCGTGGCGGGCGAGATCGCGGCGCGCATCAACGAGGCGGCTTTCGAGTGGCTGGACGCGCCGGTGCTGCGGGTCACGGCGGCGGACACGCCGCTGCCCTACGCGCCGACGCTGGAGGACTACGTGCTGCCCCAGACGGCGGATATCGTGGCGGTGGCGAGGAAGCTGGCGGCGTACTGACGATTGAGCGGGTGTAGGGCCCAGGGTGTGAGGGTGCAGGTCCTCACACCCGACGCCCCGCACCCTACACCCTTTCGAGCCGGGAGTCGATGGATGTCCAGAGTCGACGTCGTCATGCCCCAAATGGGAGAGTCCATCGCCGAGGGCACGCTCGCGAAGTGGCTCAAGAAGGTCGGCGACGAGGTCAAGCGCGACGAGCCCATCTTCGAGATCTCGACGGACAAGGTGGACGCGGAGATCCCGGCGCCGTCGGGCGGCATCCTCGCGGAGATCAAGGTGCCGGAGGGTCAGACCGTGCCGATCCAGACGGTGGTGGCGGTGATCGAAACCGACGCCACGGCCGGGGTCGGCGCCGCGCCCGCACCAGCCGCTGCGCCCGCGGCTTCCCCGGCCCCGAGGCCCCAGGCCCCAACCCCCGTCGCCGCCGGCCCGGCGGCAGCGGCTCCGGCCCTCGCCCCCGGGTCCCAGGCCCCGAGCCCCGTCACGGAGTCTGCGGACGAGAGGCTGCGTCGCCGCTCCACGCCCCTGGTGCGCAAGATCGCGGCCGAGCACAGCGTGGACATCGCGACGGTGCCCGGCACGGGCCACGCGGGGCGCGTGACCAAGAAGGACCTCCTCGGCTACATCGAGGCGGGCGCGCCGGCCGGAGCCGCGACGGTGCCGTCCCCGGCCCCCGGACGCCAGGCCCCGAGCCCCGTCACGGAGTCTGCGGACGAGAGGCTGCGTCGCCGCTCCACGCCCCTGGTGCGCAGGATCGCGGCCGAGCACAGCGTGGACATCGCGACGGTACCCGGCACGGGCCATGCGGGGCGCGTGACCAAGAAGGACATCCTCGACTACATCGACACGGGCGCGCCGGCGGCCCCGGCAGCGGGCGGGACGGCCGGGGCCGCCCCGATCGCCGGGCCCCAGGCCCCGGCCTCCGGCGGAGCCGGGCAGTGGGAGGCGACGCCCTGGCCGGGCGACCGCGTCGAGGCGATGAGCCGCATCCGGCAGCTCACCTCCGAGCACATGGTGTTCTCGCGGCGCACCTCGGCGCACGTCACCACCTTCTACGAGGTGGACATGACGCGCGTGGCGCGGCTGCGGGCGGCGAACAAGAAGGGTTACGAGGACCGGGGCGTGAAGCTCACCTACCTGGGCTTCATCGTGAAGGCGGTGGCCGACCAGCTGCGCCGGCATCCGGTGCTGAACGCGGCGGTCCAGCGCGCGGCGATCATCTACCGCGGCCAGGTCAACATCGGCATCGCGGTCGCGCTCGACTGGGGCCTGATCGTCCCGGTGATCCGCGGGGCCGACGAGCTGTCGCTGTTCGGCATCGCGAAGGCGATGGCGGATCTCGCCGACCGCGCGCGCACCAAGCGCCTCAAGCCCGACGAGGTCCAGAACGGCACGTTCACGATCACCAATCCGGGCGTGTTCGGCTCGTTCGCGGGAACGCCCATCATCAACCAGCCGCAGGTCGCGATCCTCGGTGTGGGCGCGGTCGAGCGGCGGCCGCGGGTGATGACGCTGGAGGACGGCTCGGAGGTGGTGGTGCCGCGCACGATGACCATGCTCTCCATCTCCTACGACCACCGCGTCGTGGACGGCGCCGACGCCGACCGCTTCATGTCGGACCTCAAGAAGGAGCTGGAGGACTTTCCGGAGACCGGGGTCTGAGCCGGCAGCTGCTGGTCCTGATCCTCGAGCCGTCGCCCGGCGCCGAGCCGCAGGTGGACGAGCTGCTCCACGGGGCCCGGCGCCGGGCCGAGGCGGCGGGCTGGCATTGCTGGGCCTATCGGAATGAGATCAATTCGAGCGAGCTTACGGTGTTCATCGAGGGCCCCGCGCCGGCGCCCGGCGCCGACGCGCCGCCGGTCTTCGGCGACGAGATCGCGGGGCTCCGGGCGCTGTCGCGCCGCTTCGAGGCGGTGCGCTCCCTGAAGGAGTATCCCTTGGACGACCGGCCATGACCGAACGACGGCTCACCATCGACGGCCGCGCGTGGAGCGTCTCCATCGCCGGCCGGTTCACCGCCTACGAGCGCGACGAGTTCCCGCTGGTGTTCGAGCGGGTGACGGCGGACGGCACGGGCGAGCGGCGGCTGGCGCGGTTCTCGCCGCAGGGGAGCCGCAGCCGCGAGCGCGCGCTGGCCGAGCTGACGGACGCGGAGCTGACCGAGTTCTGGCGGCAGAGCCAGGAATCGTGGACCTCACCGGAGCTGGGCTATGTTCGGCGCTAGCACGGAAGAGCCGCTCGCGGTCGGGAGCGAGGCCCCCGACTTCGACCTCGAGGGCACCGGGAACACGCGGGCCCACCTGCGCACGCTGCTGGGCGAGGGCCCGGTGGCGCTGTTCTTCTACCCCGGCGACTTCACCCCCGGCTGAAACCGCCAACTCTCCGCCGTGCGCGACGAGCAGAGCAAGTACCAGGCACAGGGCGTGAAGACGTTCGGCGTCAACCCGGCGTCGGTCGCCGATCACGAGAAGTACGTGGCCAAGTTCAGGTTCAACTTCCCGTTGCTGGCCGACACGGCCCGCGAGGCGGCGCGCGCCTACCGCTGCCTGAAGCCCGACGGCAAGGGCGTCGTGCGCACCGTGTATCTCATCGGGCGCGACGGGCGCGTGCTGTTCGGCAAGCGCGGCGCGCCCGGCGCGGCCGAGGTGCTCCGCGGCCTGACGCGGTCGGCGTGATGCCGGGCCTCCTCGACTTCACCGGCCAGGTGGTGCTGGTGACCGGCGTGGGCCGGGTGGGCCAGATCGGCCACGCGGTGGCGGAGGGCTTCGGCAAGGCCGGCGCCAAGCTCGTGATCTGCGACGTCAGCGCGGTGAACGTGGCCGCGCGCGCGCGAGAATTCGTCGAGCGCGGCTTCGATTGCCGCCCGGCGGCGGGGGACCTGACCGAGCCGGACGTCGCCCAGTGGGCGGTGGAGGAGGCCGTGCAGGCCTTCGGCCGGCTGGACGTCGTGGTCAACGCCGCCGGCGGGCTCACCGGGGTCAAGTCGATGCTGGAGGCCGAGACCGCGGTGTTCGACCGCGAGATGGCCATCAATGTGAAGACGGCCTACCTGGTCTCGCGCGCGGCCGCGCGGGTGATGGTGCAGCAGCGCCGCGGGGCCATCGTGAACTTCGCCTCCATCGCCGCGTTCCACGGGCGGGCGGAGATGGTGGCGTACACGGCCGCCAAGGCCGGCGTCGCGGCCATGAGCCGCAGCCTGGCGCTGGAGCTGCGCGATCAGGGCGTGCGGGTCAACGCGGTGGCGCCCGGCACCGCGCGCACGCCCGAGAACCTGGCGACGATGGGTGCCGCCGCCGTCCGCTGGGTGGACGTGGCGGACATCGTCAACGCGGTGCTGTTCCTCGCCTCCGGCCTCGCGGCCGGCATCACGGGGCACGTCCTGCCGGTCTCGCACGGCGAGGCGTAGCGCCCGTGGAACTCCGCGGCCGCAACGCGCTGGTGACCGGAGCCGGCCAGCGGATCGGCCGCGCGATCGCGTACGGGCTGATCCGCCGCGGGGTCAACGTCGCCATCCACTACCTCCGCTCCGAGCGCGGCGCCAAGGCCACGATGATGGAGGGCGAGGTGGCCGGCGTGCGCGTCGCCATGCTCAAGGCGGACCTGAGCGACGCGGCGGCCGCCGAGCAGCTGCCGGCGCGCGCCGCGCAGGCCCTCGGCGGCCCGCTGGACATCGCGGTGCTGAGCGCGGCGGTGATGGAGCGCCGGCCGCTGGAGGAGGTGACGGCGGCGGACTGGGACCGCGTGATGAGCCTCAACCTCCGCGGCACCTTCTTCGCCGCCAAGGGCGCGGCGGCCGCGATCGGCGAGCGGGGTGGCGCCATCGTCGCGCTGGCCGACCTCTCGTCGTTCCGCCCCTGGCGCAACTACCCGGTGCACTCGGTCAGCAAGGCGGGGGTCGTGGCCCTGACCGGGCTGCTGGCCAAGAGCCTCGCTCCCCGCGTCCGCGTCAACGCGGTCGCCCCGGGGGCGGTGCTGCTGCCCGAAGGGTGGGGCGAGGACGAGACGGCGAAGCTGCTCGCGACCACGCCGCTCGGCCGGCTCGGGACGCCCGACGACGTGGTGCGCGCCGTGCTGTTCCTGCTCGAGAACGATTACGTCACGGGCACCACCCTCGTCGTGGACGGCGGGCGGCTGCTCCGGTGAGCGGGGACCCGGCCGGCGGGCCTCCGGCGGGCGGCACCGCCGGGCCCGACGCGTCCGCCCGGCTCGGCCTGGCCCTTTACAACGCTGGTAGGTTCTGGGAGGCGCACGAGGCGCTGGAGGCCGTGTGGCGGGCCTCCGGGCCCGCCGAGCGGGCCCTGTGGCAGGGGCTGATCCAGGCCGCGGCGGCGATGCTGCACCGCGAGCGCGGCAACCGCCACGGACTCGAGGTGCAGGGCCGCGCGGCGATCGCGAAGCTGCGGGTGCCGCCACCCGACGGCTTCCCCGTGGAGACGGTCCGTTTCGTGCGGGCTCTCGCGGACTGCGTCGAGGCGGGCGGGCCCGTCCCGCGCATGGAACTCCACGCGCCTTCCGCCGGCGGGCGGGGCGCGAGCCGGAGCAGGGGATCATGACCGAGTACGATCTGATCATCGTCGGCGCGGGCCCCGCGGGGCTCACCGGAGCCCTGTACGCGGGGCGGTCCATGCTGCGCACCCTGGTGCTGGAGAAGGGCGTGCCCGGCGGCGAGCTGCTGAACACCGAGCTGATCGAGGACTACCCCGGCTTCGAGTCGGTGCGGGGCTGCGACCTCGCCGAGAAGATGGCGGCCCACGCCCTGAAGTTCGGAGCGCAGCTGGTGACGGACGGCGTCGCGTCGGTGGAGAAGGAGCTGGACGGCTGGTTCCGCGTCGCGACGGAGAGCGGCGTCGCCTACCGAGCGCCGGTGGTGCTGCTCACCGCGGGAGGGACGCCGATCAGGCTCGGCGTGCCGGGCGAGGCCGAGTACGCCGGGAAGGGCGTGTCGTATTGCGCGGTGTGCGACGGCCATTTCTTCCGCGGCGAGGTGCTCGCGGTGGTGGGCGGCGGCGACGCGGCCGCCGAGGAGGCCGGCTTCCTCACGCGCTACGCCAGCAAGGTGTACCTGATCCACCGGCGCGACACGCTGCGGGCCTCGAAGATCATCCAGCAGCGGCTGTTCGAGAATCCGAAGATCGAGGTCGTGTGGGACACCGTCATCGAGCGGATCGAGGGCGGGAACGGCGCGGTGCGTCAGCTGGCGCTGCGCCACGTGAAGACCGGGGCGACGTCGGCCCTCCCGGTCGGCGGCGTGTTCGTCTTCATCGGCTTCCGTCCGAACACGGGGCTGGTGCGCGGGCACTTCGAGCACGACGCGGGAGGCTACTTCGTCACCAACGACGTGATGGAGACGTCCATCCCCGGCCTGTTCGCCGCGGGCGACGTCCGGGCCCAGCTCACCCGGCAGGTCACCACCGCGGTCGGCGACGCCACGACCGCGGTGATCGCGGCGACCCGGTACCTGGCGGCCATGAAGGAACGGCAGGGGGCGCGTGGGGCCGAACGTCGTCACGCTGACTAACGGCGCGTTCGCCGAGAACTGCTACCTGGTCGCCGATCCGGAGAGCGGCGAGGCGGCCATCGTGGATCCCGGCGAGGAGGCGGGCCTGTTTCTCGCCAGGCTGCGCCACGAGCGGTGGACGCTGAAGGCGGTGTGGCTCACCCACGCGCACGTGGACCACGTGGCCGGCGTCGCGGCGCTCCGCGCGCAGCTCGACGTGCCGGTGTTCCTGCACCCGGCAGACCGTCCGCTCTATGACGGCGTGCCGGGCCAGGCGGCGATGTTCGGGCTCGACGCGGGCGTGCCTCCGGCCCCGGACCACGCGTTCGCGGA
>DASPTN010000005.1:0-32638 GCA_035623395.1 Gemmatimonadales bacterium
CGCGGTTCCTGACCGAGATCCGGACCACCGCCAACCTGCAGCACCCGCACATCCTGTCGCTGTTCGACTCGGGCGAGGCCGACGGGCTGGTCTACTACGTGATGCCGTTCGTGGAGGGCGAGAGCCTGCGCGACCGGCTGAATCGCGAGCGGCAGCTCCCGGTCGACGACGCGGTGCGGATCGCGCGTGAGGTGGCGGACGCCCTGGACTACGCGCACCAGCACGGCGTGGTGCACCGCGACATCAAGCCCGAGAACATCATGCTGCAGGGCGGTCACGCCCTGGTGGCCGATTTCGGGATCGCGCTGGCCGCCAGCCGCTCCGACGGCGGGACGCGGATCACCGAGACGGGGATGAGTCTGGGGACGCCGCACTACATGAGTCCCGAGCAGGCGATGGGGGAGCGGGAGATCACGCCGCGGGCCGACGTGTACGCGCTCGGGTGCGTGCTGTACGAGGCCCTGACGGGGGAGCCCCCGTTCACCGGGCCCACGGCGCAGGCCATCATCGCGCGCGTGATGACGGAGGAGCCGCGCTCGATCACGCTGCAGCGGCGCACGGTGCCGCCGCAGGTCGAGGCGGCCGTGATGACGGCGCTGGAGAAGCTCCCGGCCGACCGGTTCGCGACCGCGCGCGAGTTCGGCGCCGCGCTGGCGGGGGAGGGCGGAGCGCGGTCCGCCACCCGGGCGACGGCGGCGGCGGTGGCGGCGGCCGGCGCCTCGCCGTGGCGCCGCCGGTTCCAGATGGCGGCCGGCGTGGCGCTCGCGGCGCTCGTCCTCGCGGCGTGGGGCTGGGGCCGCGGGCGCCGGAGCACGCAGGCGGGAGCGGACTGGCAGCTGGTCTCGCTCGGCGACAGCGTGACCCTGTCGACCCTGCAGCCGTCGATGGCGCTGTCGCCGGACGGCTCCGCCCTCGTGTTCAAGGACGACCGCCAGAACGGCCTGCTGTGGATCAAGCGGCGCGCCCGGCTGGACCCCGTGCCGATCCCCGGAACCGAGCGGGGAACGAACCCGGTGTTCTCGCCCGACGGGCAGTGGGTCGCGTTCGTCGCCGACGGGCGCCTGAAGAAGGTGCGCACCGACGGCGGTGCGACGGTCACGCTGGCGGACACCGTGGCCAGTGCCGCCGGCTTCGGCGGCGCCGCCTGGCTCGACGACGGCTCCCTGGTGTACGTGCGGCCCTCGCTGGTCGAGCTGCGCCGGGTGAGCGCCGCGGGCGGAAGCGGCACGATGCTGCTGTTCGACAGCACCAACGGCGGGGGCATGGGCATGCCGGTCGCGCTGCCGGGCTCGCGCGGGGTGCTGTTCCAGTACTGCTCCTCCGGGTGCGTCACGGAGTCCATCCACGCGCTCGACCTGAGGACGGGCAGGGAGAAGCGGCTGGTCGACAACGCGGCGGGAGCCGCCTATCTGTCGCCGGGGCGGCTGCTGTACGTGCGCCGCGACGGCGTGGCTCTGGTGGCGCCGTTCGATCTCGGGCGTCTCGAGATCACCGGCGAGGCCGTCCCCGTGCTCGAGGGCGTCCTGACGGTGCCGGGATTCGCGCAGCTCGCCTGGTCGCCGAGCGGCACGCTGGTCTACGTGCGCGGATCGGGGAGCACGGCCGAGAACACGCTGGTGCGCGTGAGCCGTGAGGGCGTCGAGAGCCTCGTGGATTCGTCGTGGCACGGGTCGTTCGCGTCGCTGGCGCTGTCGCCCGACGGACGCCGCGCCGCGGTGAGCAGCGGCACCACCAGCGGCGGGCTGAACGTCTGGATCAAGCAGCTCGACCGCGGCCCGGCGACGCGGCTCACCTTCGGGGGCCAGGATCGCCGGCCGGTCTTCTCGCCCGACGGCCGCATGGTCGCGTTCGTGCGGGACACCCTGGGCACCACCGTCGTGGTCGCGCATCCGGCCGACGGCAGCGGGCCGGACCGGCGCTTGGCGCGGATCGGGCGCAGCGTCCAGGAGATCGACTGGACGCGTGACGGGCGGTGGCTGGTGCTCCGCACCGACAACGGCCAGGCCGGCGCGGGGGACATCGTCGGCGTGCGGGTGGGCGGCGACACGACCCCGGTGAACCTGGTGGCCAGCCCGTTCACGGAGCTGCATCCCGCGGTCTCGCGCGACGGCCGCTGGCTGGCCTACACGTCGAACGAGTCCGGCACCAACGAGGTGTACGTGCGCCCGTTCCCGAACACCGGCGGCGGGCGGTGGCAGATCTCGAACGGCGGCGGCGACGAGCCCCGCTGGTCGCCCGACGGCCGCGAGCTGTTCTATCTCGATCCCGGGCTCCGCCTCATGGCCGCGAGCCTCTCGCGCGGCCCGTCGCTCACCGTGACGGGCGCTCGGCCCCTGTTCTCCGCGGCCGGGTTCTTCAACGAGACCTTCCACCAGGCGTACGAGGTGGCTCCGGACGGCCGCAGCTTCTACTTCCTGCGGCCGGCGCAGGCGGCCCGGGGCACCCGCGCGCCCGACGTCGTGCGGGTGGACAACTGGCTCGCCGACGTCCAGGCCAAGCTCGCGCGATGAGGAGGACGCCCCATGGCGACCGCTGAGACCTCCGCCCCCGACCGCAAGCCCCGCGACGACGAGATCGACGTCTGGGGGCTCACCCACGTCGGGAAGGTGCGCCGCACCAACCAGGACCACTTCCTGCTCGCGTCGATCCACAAGCGCGTCCAGGTCCACCTCACCAGCCTGTCGGACCAGCAGCGGCTGCCGTTCGGCGACGAGCGGCTGGCGGTGATCGCGATGATCGCGGACGGCGTCGGCGGCGGCGAGGGCGGCGAGAAGGCGAGCGCCACGGCGCTGGAGCTCGCGACCCAGTACCTGGTCAGCAGCATGAACCTGTACTACAGCTCGGACTCGACCGAGGCGTCCTTCATCGAGACGCTGCAGGCGGCCGCGATGCGCTGCCACGACGGCGTGATCGAGCGCGCCAGGGCCGAGGGCGTCACGCGCTCCATGGCGACGACGCTCACCCTGTGGATGGGCGTGTGGCCCTGGTACTACCTCCTTCAGGTGGGCGACTCGCGATACTACCTCTACCGCGACGGCCAGCTCACCCAGGTGAGCCGCGACCAGACGCTGGCGCAGGACCTGGTGGACCAGGGGGTGTTCACCCGCGCGGTGGGCGAGCGGTCGCAGTTCGCCCACGTGCTCTCGAGCGCGATCGGCGGCGAGAAGACGATGCCGGTGGTGACCCGGCTCAAGAGCGACTGGAACATCGTGCACCTGCTGTGCAGCGACGGCCTCACCAAGCACGTCAGCGACGAGAAGATCGCCGAGCGGCTGGCCTCCATGTCCTCCGCCAAGCAGGCGTGCGAGCAGCTGCTGGAGGACGCGCTCGCCGACGGCGGCAGCGACAACGTCAGCGTGATCCTCGGTCGCGCGGTCCCGAAGGCCCCGCCGGCGTGAAGGCGGCGTTCCGGCTCGCTCCGGTCGTGGCGGGCGCCGCCGCGATCCTCTCGACCTGCGCCCCCGGGCCCCGACCCCCGATCGCCCAACCCCCGCCCGTCACGACCACCCGACAGGTCTCGGGCACGACCCAGCTGCTGATCGGGCTGAGCGTGGTCGACGAGCGCGTGGTGTGGGCGAGCGGGACCGGCGGCACGTACCTCCGGACCACCGACGGCGACGCCACCTGGCAGGCGGGGCGCGTGCCCGGCGCGGACAGCCTCCAGTTCCGCGACGTGTACGCGCTCGACTCCAGCACCGCGTGGCTGCTGTCGATCGGCAACGGTGCGGCCTCGCGCATCTACTTCACCGCCGACGGCGGCCGGACGTGGACGCCGCAGTTCGAGAACCCGGACCCCGGGGCGTTCTACGACTGCTTCGACTTCTGGGACCCGCGCCGCGGCCTGGCGATCAGCGACGCCGTCGACGGCGAGACCGTGGCGCTCACGACCGGCGACGGCGGCGCTCACTGGACCCGGATCCCGCCGGAGCGGCTGCCGGCCGCGCGGCCCGGCGAGGGGAGCTACGCGGCGAGCGGCACCTGCGTGATCACGCGGCCCGGCGGAGAGGCCTGGATCGCGGTGGGCACGCCGGCGTCGCGGCTCCTGCACACGCGGGACTACGGCGGCACCTGGACGGCGGCCCCGGTCCCGGTCGCCGGCATCACGTCGGTGAGCTTCCGCGACGCCGCGGACGGCATCGTGGTCGGCTTCGACTCGACCGCAGCCGCGGCCGCGACCCACGACGGCGGGCGCACCTGGATTCGCGGCGGGCCGCCGCCGTTCCCGGGCGGCGTGTACGGCGGCGCGTACGTGCCCAGGGCGCGGCGGCCGGCCGTGGTGGCGGTCGGCCCGCGCGGCTCCGCCTACTCGCTCGACGACGGGGCGACCTGGATCGGCATCGACGCCGAGGCCTACTGGTCGGTGGCGTTCGCGTCGGCGCGCGCCGGCTGGATGGTGGGCCCGCACGGCCGCATCACCAGGATCGGGGGATTCTGAGGTGCCGGACGAGGGTGCGGGCGAGGCCGCAGCCAGCCTCGCCGCCGCGATGGCGGACCGTTATCGCATCGAGCGGGAGCTGGGGCAGGGCGGGATGGCCACGGTCTACCTCGCGCACGACGTCCGCCACGACCGCAAGGTGGCCCTCAAGGTGCTGCGCCCCGAGCTGGCTGCGGTGATCGGCGCCGAGCGCTTCCTCGCCGAGATCCGGACCACCGCCAATCTCCAGCACCCGCACATCCTGCCGCTGTTCGATTCGGGGAGCGCGGACCACTTCCTCTACTACGTGATGCCGTACGTCCAGGGCGAGAGCCTGCGCGACCGGCTGAGCCGCGACAAGCAGCTGTCGGTGGACGAGGCGGTCCGGATCGCGACCGAGGTCGCCGGCGCGCTCGACTACGCGCACCGGCACGGCGTGGTGCATCGCGACATCAAGCCCGAGAACATCCTGCTGCATGAGGGGCAGGCGCTGGTCGCGGACTTCGGCATCGCGCTCGCCGTGAGCCGGATCGGAGCCAGCAGGCTGACTGAGACGGGGATGAGCCTGGGGACGCCTGCCTACATGGCGCCCGAGCAGGCGATGGGGGAGCGGGAGATCACGCCCAGGGCGGACGTCTACGCGCTCGGCTGCGTGCTGTACGAGATGCTGCTGGGGGAGCCGCCGTTCACGGGGCCGACGGCGCAGGCGATCTTGGCCCAGGTCATCACCAGCAAGCCGGAGTCGATCGTGACCCGGCGCGAGCGGGTGCCCGCACACGTGGAGGAGGCGGTGTTCACGGCGCTCGAGAAGCTGCCGGCCGACCGGTTCGCGACGGCCGCGCAGTTCGTCGAGGCCCTGCACGCGGCGGGCACGGCGGGGGCGGCGCCCGGCCGCCCCGGCGCGCCGCGCGCGGACCGGGCCCGTGCCGTCGTGCGCGTCTGGCAGCTCGCCGTCGGCGCCGCCGCGCTCGCCGCCGGCGCCTTCGCGCTCGGCAGGCTCTCCGGCGGGGGCGTGTCGCCTTTGCGGCGCTTCGGGCGGGCGATCAAGGTGACCTACGATCCGGGGCTCGAGATCCAGCCCGCGGTATCCCCCGACGGCCGGCTGGTCGCGTACGCGGCAGGCACGTCGGCCACGCTTCGGATCTTCGTTCGCCAGGTCGCGGGGGGCCGGCCCATCGCGCTCACCGGAGACACCGACGAGGTGGAGTCGGCTCCGACGTGGTCGCCCGACGGGTCTCGGGTCCTCTTCCTGGCTCGCGGCGGCGTGTTCAGCGCCGCGTCCTCGGGCGGCGACGCGCGCCCCGAGATCCCGGCGCCCGCCGGCGCGTGGATCGCCTCGGCCGCCTGGGCGCCGGACGGAAGCACGATCGCCTACGTCGTGGGCGACTCCCTGCTGCTCTGGGTCAATCAACGTCCCGGTCGCCTGGTCGGCAGGATCCACGAGCCGTCCCTCTGCCGCTGGTCGCCCGACGGGCGGCTCATCGCGTGCGCCTCCGGCAACGCGTGGTACCTCGAGGCGGGCCCGAAGCTCGCGAACCTCGCGCCGAGCCGGATCGTCGTGATACGCGTCGCGGACGGCGCGACCGCGCCGGTGACCGACAGCCTGTCGCTCAACCACAGTCCCGCCTGGTCGTCCGACGGCCGCTGGCTCCACTTCGTCTCCGACCGGGATGGGCCGCGCGACGTGTACGCCGTTCGCATCTCGACGAGCGGCCACGCGAGCGGCCCGGCCATCCGGCTGACCACCGGTCTCGGGGCGCAGTCCGTGTCGCTGTCGGCGGACGGCCGCCGAATGGCCTACGCCGTGCTGACGGCGACGGCGAACATCTGGTCGCTGCCGTTCCCGACCCACCCGCCGGTCTCCTCCCGCGGCGCCATACAGGTCTCCTCCGCGGACCAGATGGTCGAGGATCCCACCGCCTCGCGGGACGGCAAGTGGCTGGTCTACGCCTCGAACCTCACGGGCCAGAGCCAGATCTACCGCGTCGCGACGACCGGCGGCACGCCGGAGCGGCTGACCGCGGACGCCTACGACGACTTCTCGCCAGCCCTTTCGCCGGACGACCGCGCGCTCGCTTTTCATTCCGTCCGCAGCGGCTCGCGGGACGTCTACGTGCAGCCTCTCGACGGCTCCGCGCTGCAGCAGGTCACCTCGTCGCCCGCGGAGGAGGCCGCGCCGCAGTGGTCGCCCGACGGGAGGGAGCTGGCGTTCATGCACCTGAACCCGCCGGGCGGAATCTGGGTCGTGCACCGCCAGCCCGATCGCGGCTGGGGGGCGCCGGTCGAGCGCACGTCCGCGGGGTACCTGCCGACCTGGTCGCCCGACGGGCGCCGGGTGGTCTTCGTCAGTTCCATCGAAGGGGGTACCATCTCCATCATGCCGGCGGACTCGGGCCCGCCGCACCGGGTGCCGGGCCCGCCGGGCGTGGCGCAGCAGGCACAGTTCGCACTCTGGAGCGCCGACGGGCGGGCGATCTACTTCAAGACCAACGACGCGCAGGGGAACGCGTTCCTCTGGGCCATCCCGGCGGCGGGCGGCACCCCGACACTGCTCGTGCGCTTCGACGAGCCCGACCGTCCCTTCTACCGGCCGATCTTCGCCGTGGCCGGCTCGCGACTGTTCTTCACCGTCGACAACCGCCAGGCGGACGTGTACGTGATGGACCTGGAAAGGCGTTGAGACGGGGGCTGCCCCCGCTTCCAGGCGTCCCGCGCCCACCCTCTAGCCGGTCCTGCCGGGCGCGGCCTATCTTGCCACGCGCACCATGACCGAGCTCGAGCGCCTCACCACCGCCCTCGCGCAGTCCTACCGCCTCGAGCGCGAGCTGGGCAAGGGCGGGATGGCCACCGTGTACCTGGGCGAGGACCTCCGGCACCAGCGCCGGGTCGCGGTCAAGGTGCTGCGGCCCGACCTCTCGGCCATCGTGGGCGCCGAGCGGTTCCTGAACGAGATCCGCGTCACCGCCAACCTCCAGCACCCGCACATCCTGCCGCTGTACGACTCGGGCAGCGCCGACGGCCTGCTGTTCTACGTGATGCCGTACGTGCAGGGGGAGTCGCTCCGCGACCGGCTGAACCGCGAGAAGCAGCTGCCGATCGACGAGGCGGTCCGGCTCGCCCGCGAGGTCGCGAGTGCGCTCGACTACGCGCACCGCCAGGGCGTGATCCACCGCGACATCAAGCCCGAGAACATCCTGCTGCAGGACGGCACGGCGCTGGTCACGGACTTCGGCATCGCGCTCGCCCTGAGCCAGGCCGGCGGCTCGCGCCTCACCGAGACCGGGCTGTCGCTCGGCACGCCGTTCTATATGAGCCCGGAGCAGGCGACCGGCGACCGGCAGCTCGACGCGCGCAGCGACGTGTACGCGCTCGGCGCGGTGCTGTACGAGATGCTGTGCGGCGACCCGCCCCACACCGGCTCGACGGCCCAGGCCGTGATCGCCGCCGTCGTCACGGAGGAGCCGCGCGACATCGCCTCGCGGCGTCCGCGGCTGGCGCCGCACGTGGCGGAGGCCGTGCACCGGGCGCTCGAGAAGCTGCCGGCCGACCGGTTCGCGGGCGCGGGCGACTTCGCGAAGGCGCTCGAGGGCGCGGCGACGTCGACCGGGCGGTTCGCTTCGGCGCCGTCGGGCCGCCGGACGCCGCGCTGGCGCCGGGCGCCGGCGCCGCTGCTGCTCGCGGGTCTCGTGGTGGGGCTGGTGGCGGGACGGCTGCTGTTCCGCCCGGCGCCCGTCGTCGAGACGCGGACGCGCCTCACGTTCACCGGCAACTCGACCTCGCCGGTGACGACCCGGGACGGGCGCTGGCTCGCCTACATTCGCGGGACCTGCCGCGCCACCGGGAACGCCTGCGATGGCGACGTCGTCGTGCAGGAGCTGCCGCGCGGCGCGCCGAACGTGCTCGTCACGGCGGCGCGCGACGTGAGCATGGGCGGCTGGAGTCCCGACGGCGCCAACCTCCTGGTCGAGATGCGGTCGGTGGCGGGCGAGGCCGGCATGTTCGTGATCCCGCGCCAGGGCGGCGTGGCGCGGCGGGTCGCGGGCGAGGCCGAGAACTACGGGTTCGTGGACGACCGCACGGTCGGCTTCACCAGCCGAGGCGAGCGGGTCATTCACCTGGCGGACCTCGCGACCGGCGGCGTCCGCGACAGCGTCGTCCTGGGCGACGGCCAGTGGGCGCTCAACAGCCTCGACTTCAGCCCGGCGAGCGGGTTCATCTACTTCGGCGGCATCCACGGGAGCACGTTCCTCCAGGGCGTGGCCGACCGGCACGGCCGGATCCTCGATTCCGTCCAGGCCGCCGGCGGCGGGGGCTGGGACGCCGACGGCCGCCACGTGCTGATCTTCGAGCTGGGCGCGCAGTCGGTGGGCCGCCTGCTCCGCGTCCCGGTGAGCTCCTCGGGCCGACTGGGGCGGCCGCGCGAGGTGCTGGGCGGCATCCGCCAGGACGGGATCACGGGCTTCGCTTCGACGCCGACGGGCTTCGTGTACGGCGACGCCGGCCGCACGGCCGACGTGTGGTACTTCACCACACAGGGCGCGGCGCGCCGTCTCACGCACGGCTCCACCTGGTACTACGGGCCCGCGATCGCTCCCGACGGCAGGACGGTGGCGTACGTCAAGCAGGACGCCTGGGGCGCCAACGTCTACACCGTCGCCGCGGCGGGCGGGCCCGAGACCGCGGTCACCAGCGACTCGGGCACGCGCCAGCTGGTGCGCTGGCTGGCCGGCGGGCACAGCCTCTCCGACGTGCTGCTCTCCGCCGCCGGAAGCGGGCACATCGCCCAGGAGATCGTGGAGCCGGCCACCGGGCGCATCCGCACGCTCGACCTGGAACCCGGGCTCGTGATCGTCGGCTGGCGTCCGGACGGCACGGCGCTGGCGGGCCAGATCCGGGCCAACGGCGCGGCGATCCTGGACTCGACCGGCCGCACAGTGCGGCGCATCCCGTCGCCGGACTCGCTCGGCACGTCCACGGGAGACGCTTTGTCGCCCGACGGTCGGGCGATCGCGTTCATCGGGACGCGGGACGGGGTCTCGCGGGCCTACGTCCTCGATCTCGCGAGCGGGGCGGTGCGGCTCCTGGGCGAGGTCAGCGCCACGGACTCGGTGCGCGTGCGGATCGAGCAGTGGGCGTCGGACGGTTTCGTGTACTTCGCGCGGGCGGCCGGCATGGGGCAGCCCGAGCTGTGGCGGATACCGGCTCGCGGCGGCGCCTTCCAGCGCCACGCCGCGGTGCCCGTGGCCTGCGACATGCCGTCGCTGAGCCTCGCCCCGGACGCGCGGTCGGGGGCGTGCATCGTGTACGACGACCGGCCGGACCTGTGGCTGATTGAGAGGCGATGACAAGCGATTGGTGGGTTGTGGCTTGTAGGTTGTAGCGAAACCCGTCCGCCGCTTTTCCCGTTAGCGCCTATAACCCACAACCCACAACCTACCAACATTCGAGTCCCGCATGCGTTGCCGCTTGACAGCTCTCGCGCTCCTTCTGGTTCCAGCAACCAGCCTCGCGCAGCAGAAGACCCGCATGCGCAGCCTCAACGAGTGGATCCCCGTCAGCCGCGCGCTCGCGGGGCGGCCCGGTCCCCAGAGCGTGAGCTGGATCGACGGCGGCCGGCGCTATTCGTACATCGCCCGCACCGACTCCGGCAGCGAGATCCGCGCGACCGACCCGGCGACCGGCCAGGACACGCTGCTGTTCCGGGCGCGGGGGCTGACGTTCACCGGCACCAGCGAGCCGTTCGCCTACCAGACGTTCCAGTTCGCGCGCGACTCGAAGCACCTGGTCTTCCAGACGCACTTCAAGCCGATCTACCGCAACTCGGGCACGGCCGACTGGTACGTGTACGGCCTCGCCGACCACACGCTCCAGCTCGCGGCCGGCGGGGCGCGGACGGCGGAGCTGTCGCCCGATGGCGCCACGCTCGGCTACGAGCGCGACGGCGACCTGTTCGCGTACGACCTCGCGCAGCGCAGGGAGACCCGGCTCACCAGCGACGCCACCGAGCTGGTCTACAACGGCCACTTCGACTGGATGTACGAGGAGGAGTTCGGCATCGGCCAGGGCTGGAGCTGGTCGCCCGACAGCCGGTACGTGGCCTACTGGCAGGTGGACGAGAGCGCCGAGCCCGTGATCCAGCTGTCGGACTACTCCGGGGCGCATCCCACCTGGGAGAAGATCCGCATCGCCCAGCCGGGCGACTCCATCACCCGGGTCAAGGTCGGCGTGGTCGCGGTCGCGGGCGGAAGCCGGGTGTGGCTGGACACCGGGGAGCGCGGCGACTTCTACGTCCCCCGCATGTACTGGACGAGCGCGCCCGACACGCTCGCGGTCGTGACGCTGAACCGGCCGCAGAACGTGATGAAGCTGTTCTTCTTCGACGTCCGCACCGGCGGGCGCCGCCTCGTCATGTCCGACTCGTCCCGGACCTGGATCGACGTGTTCGACTTCTACGGCGGGATCCCGGACATGCTGTCGTTCCCGGAGGGACTGCGCGAGTTCTTCTGGGTCTCGGACCGCGACGGCTTCCAGCACGTGTACCGCTACGACTATGCGGGCCAGCTGCTCGCCCAGGTCACCCGGGGGCCGTGGAGCGTGACCCGCATCGAGGGCATCGATCCGAGGACGCGGACGGTCTACTACAGCTCGACCCAGGCGTCGCCGCTGCAGCGCCAGCTGTACGCGGTGCGGTTCGACGGCACCAGCCCGCGGCGGCTGACGACCACCGAGGGCACGCACCGCATCGACATGTCGCCCGACACCCGGTACTACATCGACCGCTGGTCGAACGTCCGCCAGCCGCGGCAGATCGAGCTGTGGGCGACCGGCGGGAAGATGCTGCGGAAGCTGGAGGACAACGCCGCGGTGACCGCGTGGCTGGGGACCCACGCCTACGCGCCGACCGAGCTCTTCGACTTCACGGCGTCCGACGGCCAGCGCCTCGACGGGTCCCTCGTCAGGCCGGTGGACTTCGACTCGACCAGGCGCTACCCGGTGATCTTCTCGATCTACGGCGGCCCGGGCTCGCAGCAGGTGTACGACCTGTTCGGCACCAGCGGCCTGGACCAGTGGTACGCCCAGGAGGGCTACGTCGTCGTCGGCCTCAACAACCGGGGCAGCAACAACTACGGGAGCGCGTTCGAGAAGGTCGGGTTCCACCACCTCGGGCGCTGGGAGGCGCACGACTTCGCGGAGGCCGCGCGCTGGCTGGCGCGCCAGCCGTGGGTCGACAGCGCGCACGTCGCGATCATCGGCACGAGCTACGGCGGCTACAGCACGCTGTACACGATGGCGATGTACCCGAAGCTGTTCCCGGTGGGGATCGCGAACTCGCCCGGCACCTCGTGGCGGCTGTACGACGCGATCTACACCGAGCGCTACATGGGACTGCTGGAGGACAACGCCGCCGGCTACGACAGCAGCGCGGTGATGCCGTTCGCCGACAGCCTCAAGGACCACCACCTGCTGCTGATCCACTCGATGATGGACGACAACGTCCATCCCCAGAACACGATGCAGCTCCTGACCGCGCTGGCCAACGCCGGGGTGGACGCGAGCCTCAGGATCTACCCGCCCGGCCGGCACGGGGCGGCGTACAACCTCGAGAGCTTCATGCTGATCCAGCAGGTGATGGACGAGTTCCTGAAGCGGTGGATGCATTGAACGGAGGTTGGCGGGTGGTAGGTTGTAGGTCGTTGGGAAGTCGGGACCGAGCGGCGCCTTCCACAACCTGCGACCCACCAACCACCAGCGATTGCACATGGCCCGTCGGACGTTTGCGGATCGGAACGGAGAGCGGTGGGAAGTGATCCCCGGCCGCTCCGAGTGGGAGTTCGCGCCGGTCGAGGGCAACCCGGGCCCGGGCCGGATCGGCGCGCCGCCGGGCTACGAGACCGACCCCTACGAGCTGAGCGTGGAGGAGCTGCAGCGGCTGCTCGACGCCGCGGCGCCGCGCCGGCCGTCGACGCGCAAGTCGCCGTTCCTGGACTGAAGGAGCGGTCGCGATGAAGATCTTCGTGCCGGGGCGCATCTGCCTGTTCGGCGAGCACTCGGACTGGGCGGGCGGCTACCGCCGCATCAACGCCGAGATCGAGAGGGGCCGCACCCTCATCTGCGGCACGAACCAGGGCATCCACGCCGAGGTCGAGCCGCACCCGACCGCCCTGGTGCTCACCTCCACGATGCCCGACGGGACGGTGGTGGGGCCGCGGGAGATTCCGCTCGAGGCGCGCGCGCTGCTCGAGGAGGCGCAGACCGGCGGGTTCTTCAGCTACGCCGCCGGCGTCGCGTACCAGGTGGTCACGCAGTACCGGGTGCGCGGCCTGGTGCTCCGCAACACGCGCACCGACCTCCCCATCAAGAAGGGCCTCTCCTCCAGCGCCGCCATCAGCGTGCTCACGGCCCGCGCGTTCAACCGGGTGTACGACCTGCACCTGACGGTGCGCGGCGAGATGGAGTTGGCCTACCAGGGCGAGATCACCACGCCCTCGCGCTGCGGGCGGATGGACCAGGGCTGCGCCTTCGGCGACCGCGCGGTGGTGATGGAGTTCGACGGCGACCGGATCGAGACGACCGAGATCCGCCCGGCCCGGGAGCTCCACTTCGTGATCGTGGACCTGCACGCGAAGAAGGACACCCTCGCGATCCTGAAGCACCTCAACCGCTGCTATCCGTTCGCCGAGAACTCGGTGGAGCGCGGCGTGCAGCAGCTGCTGGGGCCGGTCAACCGGCGGGTGGTGGGCGAGGCGATCGACGCGCTTGAGGCGGGCGACGCGCAGCGCCTCGGCACGCTGATGACGGAGGCCCAGGCCTCGTTCGACCGCTACGCGGCGCCCGCGTGCCCCGAGGAGCTCGCCGCGCCGGTGCTGCACCGGGTGCTCGGCCACGCGGCGCTGCGGCCGCACGTGTGGGGCGGCAAGGGCGTCGGGTCGCAGGGCGACGGCTCCGCGCAGTTCGTCGCCAGGAGCGCGGCCGACCAGCAGGCCGCGATCGAGATCCTCGAGCGCGACTTCGACGTCTCCTGCCTCACCCTCACCCTCGGCACCGGGCCGAAGGTCCGCAAGGCGCTGGTGCCGGCGGCCGGCTTCGGGACGCGGCTGTTTCCCGCCAGCAAGGCGACCAAGAAGGAGCTGTTCCCGGTGATCGACCGGGACGGCGTCGCCAAGCCGGCCATCCTGCTGATCGTGGAGGAGGCGCTGAACGCGGGCATCGAGGAGGTCGTGATCGTCGTGCAGGAGCAGGACCTGGAGAGCTTCCGGTCGTTCTTCGGCGCCCAGGTCTCGATCGAGAACTTCAACAAGCTGCCGCGTCCCTACCAGGAGTACGCGCGGCGCCTGCTCGAGATCGGGCACCGCGTCACGTTCGTCACCCAGGCGGCGCAGGAGGGGTTCGGCCACGCGGTGTTCAGCGCCCGGCGGGCCATCGGCGAGGAGCCGTTCCTGCTGATGCTCGGCGACCACCTGTATCACTCGGACGGCCCCGCGTCGTGCGCGCGCCAGCTGCTGGACGCCTACCAGCGCAGCGGGACCAGCGTGGTGGGGCTGCGGCGCACCCCCGAGAGCCAGCTGGCGAACTTCGGCACCGCGACCGGCGTGTGGCTGGAGCCGGACCGGCTGCTCAACGTCACCGAGTTCGCCGAGAAGCCCACGGTGGAGTACGCGCGGGGCAACCTCCGCGCGCCCGGCCTCCCCGAGGGCGAGTACCTCACCTTCTTCGGCGAGTACGTGATCGCGCCGCAGATCTTCGAGCTCCTCGAGGAGCACATCCGCAACAACGTGCGCGAGCGCGGCGAGTTCCAGCTCACCTCGGCGCTCGACCGGCTGCGCCAGGAGAACGGCTTTCACGGCCTGGTGATCGACGGGCGGCGCTTCGACATCGGGCTGCCGGACTCCTACCTCCAGACGCTGGCGGAGTATCGGGCGAGGTAGGCCTCCGGACCCTGAACCGGACGTTGGCAGGTTGTAGGTGGCGGGTGGTGGAGCTGCGCCGCTCGACAACCCACTAACAGCTTCTCGCTCCACCGCTTAGATTGGCTCCGACCCCCAATGCCAGACACCAGCCGCCTAGCGTCGGCCCTCAGCGACCGCTACGCCATCGAGCACGAGATCGGCTCGGGTGGCATGGCCACCGTGTACCTCGCCCGCGACCTCAAGCATGGCCGCGAGGTGGCGCTCAAGGTCCTGCGCGCGGACCTCAGCGCGGTGCTGGGCACCGAGCGGTTCCTCAAGGAAATCAGCATCACCGCCCGGCTCGACCACCCGCACATCCTGACCCTGATCGACTCGGGCGCGGCCGACGGGATCCTCTACTACGTGCTGCCGCTGGTGCGCGGCGAGTCGCTCCGCGCCAGGCTCGAGCGGGAGAAGCAGCTGCCCATCGAGGCGGCTCTCGACATCGTCCGCCAGGTCGCCAGCGCGCTGGACTACGCCCACAAGCAGGGCGTGGTGCACCGGGACATCAAGCCGGAGAACATCCTGCTGCACGAGGGCGAGGCCGTGGTGGCGGACTTCGGGATCGCGCTCGCGCTGCGGGAGGCCGGCGGGTCGCGGCTGACCGAGACGGGGCTCAGCCTCGGGACGCCGCAGTACATGAGCCCGGAGCAGGCGACCGGCGACCGGACGCTGGACGCGCGGAGCGACATCTACTCGCTGGGCGCGGTGCTGTACGAGATGCTGGCGGGCGAGCCGCCGGTGACGGGCTCGACGGTGCAGGCGGTGATCGCGAAGCTGCTGACCGAGCGGCCCACGCGCCTGAGGACGCTGCGGGAAACGATCCCCGATCCCATCGACGCCGCGGTCGCGAAGGCGCTGGCCAAGGTGCCGGCGGACCGGTTCGCGAGCGCGGCCGAGTTCGCGGCGGCGCTGAAGACGCGGGGATCGTTGGCGGCGGCGCCGACCCGGCCGCAGCTGTCGCCGTCGGCGTGGCTCGCGATCGCCGGGGTCGTGGTCCTCGCGGTGCTCGGCGTGTGGATCATGAAGACGCAGCTCGGCGCCGGCCGGGGGCCGGCGGTCGCGCTCGCCGGCAAGACCCAGCTCACCTTCACGGGGAACGTCCAGTCTCCTGCGCTGTCGCCCGACGGGAAGCAGCTGGCCTTCTTCTCGCGCACCTGCGTCGAAGGCCGATGCACCTACGGCGTCGACGTGCAGGACGTCGGGGCCGCCGCCACCCACCGCATCTTCGACGGCGCCACGGCGGCGTACGGTCTGTGGTGGAGCCCGGATCGCCGCAACCTGCTGATGGTCGCCACCATCGGCGGTCGCTGGGGCGTATACCTCCAGTCGACCCTCGGTGGAACGCCACGGTACCTGACCTCGGGCGCGGCGGCCTTCTACGCGGGGGGTGATTCGCTGCTCGTGGGCCCTCAGTTCCGTTCCGATTCCGTGTTCTGGATCAGAGTGACCTCCCTCGACGGCGCGGTGGCGGACAGCATCCGCGTCGCCGGGGCGGGCATCGGGCTCGGGGACATCGTGGTCGTGCCGGGCACGCGCTGGATCGCCGCGGCGATCGCTCAGGCCACCGCCGGGTTGTGGCAGGTGGTGGACCGCCGGGGCCGCGTCGCGGACCGGATCGTCAACTCGTGTAACTGCCCGGGCCGGGCGAGCGGCGACGCGCTGTGGCTCGCGCGCGAGGGCGCGGCAGGCGGGTTCACCGCCATCCGCATCGCGCTCGACGCGAGGACCGGGCACTTGGCCCGCAGCCAGGACACGGTCCTGACCGACAACATCACCGGCTTCAGCGTCACGTCGGATGGCTCGACGGTGGCGTACGACCAGGGGACGTACGACTACGGCACCTGGGCGGTGGACCTGGCCGACGCCCTGAAGGGCCGGTTCCCCGAATCCCGGCGCGTGGTGCAAGCGTCGACGCCGGTGAGCGCGGCGGTGTCACCCGACGGCGCCCGGCTGCTGATCGGCCGGAGTCTGCCGGCGGCGAGCGGCACGCTCGAGCGGCACCTGTCGGTCATGCCGTTCGCGGGTGGTCCGGAGGTCCCGCTCCAGACGGCCGGGCCGCCCGTGGCGTACTTCTGGCGGGACTCGATCTCGGTGGTCGTTGGAACGGGCTCGCGCGGGCAGCACGCGGCGCTGCTCGACGTCCGCACCGGGGCCGTGGAGCGCTCGATGGAGCTCGCCGACACCAACATCGTGGACCTCACCACCTTGCCCGACGGCTGGGCCTGGATCCCGGGCACCGACGATCGGATCGTCATCCGCCGCTCGGGCAGGGACATCGAGGTGAAGAGGCCCGCCTGGTTCAGCGTCCTCTTCCGGGTGATTGCGGACCCGACCGGCCGGTTCATCGCGATGTGCGGCTGGAACGCCAGCACGCTCGACACTGTCGGTGTGGCGGTCGTCTCCTCGGACGGCGGCGTCCCGGTGATGTGGGCGACGCACTTCGCGGAGGGCGTCAGGATGGGCTTCCTCGATGACGGCAGCATCGGCCTCGTGGTCCTGCCGTCCCAGGAATCCGCGACGCTCTACCGGGTTTCCGCGCCGGGCAGGCTCCAACTCCTTGGGACGGTGCCGCGGCCTGTCTCGAACCTGACGTTCTCCGCTGATCTCAAGCGCGTGGCGGTGGAGACCAGGGACTACCACGGCGACGCGTGGATGAGCAGGGTGGAGAGACGCTAGTGGGTGACCACTAACTCCTCTTCAGCTTCTCGAAATAGATCTTCCTCAGCTTCGACACCTTCGGCGCGATGACCATCCGGCAGTAGCCCTGCTCCGGATTCCGGCGGTAGTAGTCCCGGTGGTACGCCTCGGCAGGGTAGAACATCTCGTACTGCACCAGCTGCGTGACGATCGGCCGGTCCCACACGTGCTCGGCCTCCAGCTCGCCGATCACCGCCTCGGCCGTGGCCTTCTGGGCGGCCGAGTGGTGGAAGATCGCCGAGCGGTACTGCGTCCCGACGTCGGCGCCCTGCCGGTTGAGCGTGGTGGGGTCGTGGATCGTGAAGAAGATCTCGAGCAGCTCGCGGTAGGTGACGACCGACGGGTCGAAGGTGATCTGGACGACCTCGGCGTGGCCCGTGTCGCCCGAGCAGACCTGCTCGTAGGTCGGCGCCGGCAGGTCGCCGCCCGCGTAGCCCGACTCCACCCTCTCGACGCCTCGCAATTCCTGGTATACGGCTTCGAGGCACCAGAAGCAGCCGCCGGCGAGGGTGGCGGTCTCCGTTGTGGATGGCATGGATGAATGAGTAGCCAGGCGGGGAAGGGGCGCGCAAAGGCCGTTGCTGGGTGGTGGGGTGCAGGTGGTGGCGGGGCGCGAGGATAGCGCGTCCACGGACCTCCACAACCCACAACCCACCACCTACCAACAGTTGAATCGCGCCCCACCGCCGGGGTATGGTAAGAGGCTATGCGAGACGAGCTTCTCATCGTTCGCGGCGCCCGCGAGCACAACCTCAGGAACATCGACGTCGCGATCCCGCGCGGCTCGCTGACCGTGATCACCGGGCTCAGCGGCTCGGGCAAGTCCTCCCTCGCCTTCGACACCATCTACGCCGAAGGGCAGCGCCGCTACGTCGAGTCGCTATCGGCGTACGCCCGGCAGTTCCTCGGCCTGATGGAGAAGCCCGACGTCGACGTGATCGAGGGCCTCTCCCCGGCCATCGCGATCGAGCAGAAGAGCGCCGGCCAGAACCCGCGCTCCACGGTCGGCACGGTCACCGAGATCTACGACTACCTGCGGCTGCTGTTCGCCCGCGTCGGCACGCCGCACTGCCCCAACGACGGCTCGCCCATCGCGCGCCAGTCGGCGAGCCAGATCACCGACACGGTGCTGGCCTGGCCCGCGGGCACGAAGATCGAGGTGCTCGCGCCGCTGGTGCGCGGGCGCAAGGGCGAGTTCCGCGACCTGTTCGAGGAGGCGCGGCGCGCCGGCTTCGTGCGCGCGCGGGTGGACGGCGCGGTGTACGAGCTGGAGCAGGCGCCCAAGCTCAACCGCCGCCAGAACCACGACATCGCGATCGTGGTGGACCGGCTCACCGTGCGTGCCGAGGACCGGCAGCGCCTGGCGGACAGCGTCGAGACCGCGCTCAAGGCCGCCGACGGCGTGGTGGAGGTGGTCCGGCCCACCCGCGGCGGCGTGCCCGAGAGCACGACGTTCTCGGAGCGCTACGCGTGCCCGGTGTGCGGCCTCTCGCTGCCGGAGCTGGAGCCGCGGCAATTCTCGTTCAACTCGCCGTTCGGCGCCTGCCCCGACTGCTCGGGGCTCGGCACCCGGCGCGAGGTGAGCGAGCAGCTCGCCCTCGGGGGCGAGAGCATCTCGATCCTCGAAGGCGTGGTGCTCCCGTGGGGCGAGCCGAGCGGGTACCTGCGCAAGGTGATTCTCCCGACCCTGAGCAAGGAGCTGAAGTTCGACCTCAACACCCCGTGGAAGGAGCTGCCCGCCGCGACCCGCCAGGCGCTGCTGTACGGCATCGAGGGGCGGAAGGTCAGATTCCGCTACGAGAGCGAGAAGTTCCAGGGCGAGTACGAGTCCGGGTGGGAAGGCATCCTCCGCAACGTCGAGCGGCGCTACCGCGACACCACGTCCGACGCGGTCCGGGAGCAGCTCGAGGCGTACATGATCGAGCGGCCGTGCTCGACCTGCGGCGGCAAGCGGCTCAAGCGGGAGAGCCTGTCGGTGCTGGTGGAGGGCCGGAGCATCGGCGACGTGGTGGAGCTGTCGGTCGGCGCCGCCCTCGCCTACGTGGAGGCGCTGCCCCTCCGGGAGAGCGGCCGGCCGGGCCTCGACGCCGAGGTCGCCGGGCCGATCCTCAAGGAGATCCGCGACCGGCTGCGTTTTCTGGTGAACGTGGGGCTCGAGTACCTCACCCTCGGCCGCTCGGCCGGCTCGCTGGCCGGCGGCGAGGCGCAGCGCATCCGCCTGGCGACCCAGATCGGCTCGCGGCTGGTGGGCGTGCTGTACATCCTCGACGAGCCCTCGATCGGCCTGCACGCGCGCGACAACGCGCGGCTCCTGGCCACGCTCCGCGAGCTGCGCGACCTGGGCAACACGGTGCTGGTGGTGGAGCACGACGAGGAGACGATCCGCGCCGCGGATCACATCGTGGACCTCGGGCCGCGCGCGGGCCGGCACGGCGGCGAGGTGGTGGTCGAGGGCACGCTCCAGCAGGTGCTCGCCCACGACACGTCGCTCACCGGCCGCTACCTGCGCCGCGAGCTCAGGATCCCCGTGCCCGCGGCGCGCCGCGCGCCGGAGAAGGGACGCGCGCTCCGGCTGCTGGGCGCGCGCGAGCACAACCTCCGGGACCTCACCGTCGACTTCCCGCTCGGCCTGTTCATCGCCGTCACCGGCGTGTCGGGCTCGGGGAAGTCGAGCCTGGTGACGGACATCCTCTACCAGGCGCTGGCGCGCCACTTCTACGGCGCCAAGGTCATCCCCGGCGCGCACGACCGCATCGCGGGGCTCGACCTGATCGACAAGGTCATCGACATCGACCAGAGCCCCATCGGGCGCACGCCGCGCTCGAACCCGGCCACCTACACCGGCCTGTTCGGCCCGATCCGCGAGATCTTCACCGAGCTGCCCGAGGCCAAGATGCGCGGCTACGGACCGGGCCGGTTCTCGTTCAACGTGAAGGGCGGCCGCTGCGAGGCGTGCCAGGGCGACGGGCTGGTGAAGATCGAGATGCACTTCCTGCCCGACGTGTACGTGCCGTGCGACGTGTGCCGCGGCCGGCGCTACAACCGGGAGACGCTCGAGGTCCGCTTCAAGGGCAAGAACATCGCCGACGTGCTCGACCTCACCGTGGCCGAGGCGATGGAGTATTTCGCCAACCAGCCGCGGGTGAAGGCCAAGCTCGAGACCCTGAACGACGTCGGGCTCGGCTACATCCACCTGGGCCAGAGCGCGACCACGCTGTCGGGCGGCGAGGCGCAGCGCGTGAAGCTCGCCACCGAGCTGAGCAAGCGCGACACGGGCCGCACGCTCTACATCCTCGACGAGCCCACCACCGGCCTCCACTTCGAGGACGTGCGGCTGCTGCTCGAGGTGCTGCACCGGCTGGTGGAGAAGGGCAACACGGTCGTCGTGATCGAGCACAACCTCGACGTCGTGAAGACCGCCGACTGGGTCATCGACCTCGGGCCGGAGGGCGGCGACGCCGGCGGGCGGATCGTGGCCGCGGGCACGCCCGAGGAAGTGGCGCGCCGGGCCGACTCGCACACCGGCCGCGCCCTCGCGCCGTTGCTGGCATCCCGTGTCAAGTCGGCCTAGATTGGCCGCTTAGGCGAAACTTTCGGCGCCGCGCGCCCGTCGGGGAAGCGAGGGTCGTTCACAGGGGGTGCCGCCTTCATCAATCCCGAGGAGTTCGCCGCCTACGTCTTCACCATCGTCGTCGCCGTTTCGGGGCTGACGCTCGTGGGCGCGGTCACGCGGAGGATCGTCGGCGGGCGGCACAAGGACCTCGGCGCCGGCGATCCGGCACCGGGGTCGGTGCGGCAGCTGGCCGTGGAGGTCGAGTCGTTGCGCGAGGAGCTGACCGGCATGCGGCGCGAGCTGGACGACGCCCAGAACCGGCTCGACTTCACCGAGCGGCTGCTGGCGCAGGCCCGGGAGAAGGGGCTCCTCAACGCCCCGAAGGAGCGCTGAGTGGGCGGCCACGACCTCGTCCCCATCGTCGTGTTCCTGGTGCTCGGGCTCGTGGGAGCCGTGTACAGTCCGGTCGGCCGCGCCTTCGCGCGCAGGATCTCGGGCGAGGCGCGAGCGGTGCCCGGCGCGGACGCGGCCACCGAGATCGAGGCGCTGAACGGCGACGTGGCCGAGCTGCGGCGCGAGCTGGACGAGGTCCAGAACCGGCTGGACTTCGCCGAGCGGCTGCTGGCCCAGGCGCGGGACAAGGGCCTGCTCCCGCCGCCCAAGGAACGGTAGGCCACCCGTGCACGACATCACCGGGCTCGTCGCGGTCGTGCTGATCTTCGGCAGCGGGCTGGTGGGCGTCGTCGCCTTCAGCCCCATCGGCCGGGCCATCGCGAACGCGATCCAGAGGAAGAGCGGCGTCGGCGTGTCACCGGAGGTCCAGGACGCGCTGGACGAGCAGGCCGAGCAGCTCGAGGCGCTGCGTCGGCAGGTGGGCGAGCTGGCCGAGCGGCAGGACTTCGCCGAGCGGCTGCTGGCCCAGGCGCGGGAGCGCGGGCAGCTGCCCTCCCCGGGCGGGAAGTAGGCGGCGTGGAAGACGTCATCGTCGTCGCGATGGTCTTCGGTACCGGGATGGTGGCCATCATCGCCTTCAGCCCGATCGGGCGCGCGATCGCGAACGCGATCGGCCGCAAGGGCGGCGGCGCGCCGGCGCCCGAGCTCGGCGCGGCGGTGGACGATCTGGCCGACCGGGTCGAGGCGCTGCAGCGGCAGGTGAGCGAGCTGGCCGAGCGCCAGGACTTCGCCGAGCGGTTGCTGGCCCGGGCCCGCGAGAAGGGCCTGCCGGCGGGAGGATCGTCGTGATGCAGGGACCGACACCGGGCGAGATGGTGCCGATCGTCGTCCCGATCTTCGGGATGCTGACCGGCCTCGCGATCACCGGCTTCGTGGTGCTGGGGCCGGTGGGCCGGGCGGTGGGGAAGGTGCTGATGCACCTGTTCGGCGTGGACAAGCAGCAGGCGCTGCCGGCGGGGGAGGTCGCGGAGCTCCGCGGGTTGATCGAGGACCAGGCCGACCGGCTCGAGGCGCAGCAGCGCCAGATCGCCGAGCTGGCCGAGCGGCAGGACTTCGCCGAGCGGCTGCTCGCCAGGTCGCGGGACAAGGGGCTGCCGGCGGGGGGCGCGTCGTGAGCCAGGTGGTCCTCCCGCCGCCCGGCGAGATCGTGCGGGGGCTCATGCCCCTGGCGGGCATGGCGTTCGTCGTCCTCGTCACCGGGATGGTCGTGCTGGGCCCGGTGGGGCGCGCCATCGGCCGCGTGATCACGCACCGCGTCGCCGGCGAGCGCGATCAGGCGCTGCCGGCCGGGGAGCTGCAGGACTTGCGGGGCGCGCTCGAGGACCAGGGCGGCCGGCTCGACGCCCTGCAGCGGCAGGTGTCGGAACTCGCGGAGCGGCAGGACTTTGCCGAGCGGCTGCTGGCCCAGGCGCGCAGCCAGCCGCGGATCCCTGGCGCCAAGGACGCCGCCGGGTGAAACATTGATGGCGGTCCACGTGGGCCGCCGTCTTCAAGGGAGTGGCCATGGTCAGTCGGGACGACTTGGAGGGGTTCATCGCGCGGCTGGAGGCCGAAGGGGCCCACGCGCGCGAGATCGAGCCCGGCCTGTGGGTGCTGAGCGGCAACGGCGACGGGCCCGAGGTGGTGGTCCACTACGCCCCGCCGGTGGTGGTGCTGCGCGTCAAGGTGATGACGCTGCCCAGGAAGCTGAAGCAGCCCGACCTCTACCGGCACCTCCTGGAGCTGAACGCCAAGGACCTGGTCCACGGGTCCTACGGCGTGGACGGGAACGACATCGTGCTGTCCGACACCCTGGAGCTGGAGAACCTCGACTTCAACGAGTTCCAGGCGAGCTTCGAATCCATGACGCTGGCGCTCGCGTCGCACCTGGGGACGCTGGCCCCTTACCGGGAAGCGTGAGGCACTATGGGAATCTTTGACCGTCTGTCCACGCTCGTCCGGTCGAACCTCAACGACCTGATCTCCAGCGCCGAGAACCCGGAGAAGATGCTGAACCAGCTGATCCTCGACATGCGGAGCCAGCTGGCGAAGGCGAAGCAGCAGGTGGCGGCCGCGATCGCGGACGAGAAGAAGCTCCAGGCGCAGGCCGAGCAGGAGAAGCAGCAGGCCGAGGACTGGGAGAAGCGCGCGATGCTGGCGGTGCAGGAGGGCCGCGACGACCTCGCCAAGCAGGCGCTGCTGCGGCACTCGGAGCACATGGAGGGCGCCGTCCAGCTCGACGAGACCTGGCGCAAGCACGCGGCGGAGACCGAGGCGCTGAAGAACTCGCTGCGCGCGCTGAACGACAAGATCGAGGAAGCCAAGCGCAAGAAGAACATCCTGATCGCCCGCCAGCGCCGCGCGGAGGCGCAGAAGCGCATCCACGAGACGATGGGCTCGATCAGCGACAAGAGCGCGTTCGAGACCTTCGAGCGGATGGCGGAGCGGATCGAGCAGAACGAGCGCAAGGCGCTGGCCGCGGCCGAGCTGAGCGAGGAGCTGTCGGGCGACTCGCTCGCCAAGCAGTTCGAGCAGCTCGAGTACAAGGCCGACGCCGACACCCAGCTGCTCGCGCTGAAGCAGAAGATGGGGCTCCTGGGGCCCGGCAAGGCCGAGCAGCCCAAGCAGCTCGGCACGGGCAAGACCGCCGACGTGCACGACGCCGAGGTGGTCGAGGAAGGGGAGGACGAAGCTCCGCCGCGCAAGAAAGGCTGAGCCTTGAGCGACGCCGTCCCGGTGGCGCGGCGGGCGGCGCCGCTGCTGCTCGCGCTGCTGGCGGTCGTGATCCTGCTGGTCGTCCTCCGGATCGCGGACCTGCTCCTGCTGGTGTTCATCGCCGTCCTGATCGCGGTGTACCTCTCCGCGGTCACCGCGTTCGCGGTGCGCTGGGCGCGGCTGCCGCGGCCGCTCGCGCTGGTGCTGGCGATCCTCGCCACCCTGGCGGCGCTCGCCGCCGTCGCCGCGCTGGTCGCGCCGCCCGTCGTGCAGCAGACCCAGGACCTGGTCGCCGCGGTGCCGCAGTACCTCACCGGCCTCGACGCGACCATCGCCGGCTGGAGCCGCCGCATCCCGATGCTGCGGCGCGCCGGCCTCAGTGCCGGGGAATCCGGGCTGGTCTCCTCCGCCCTCAAGGACGCGGTCGCCCTGCTGCGTCACGGCATCATCCCCACCGCCACCGCCACCGGCCTCGTCGTGATCGAGGCCGTGGCGGTGCTGGTGATGGCCGTGTACCTCGCGGTGCAGCCCGCGCTCTACCAGGAGGGCGCGCTGGCGCTGGTGCCGCCGCGCCACCGGAGCTTCGCCCGCGCCATCGTGCTCGACCTCGCGGCGACGCTGCGCGCGTGGGTGGGCGCGCAGCTGTTCGAGATGGTGGTGCTCGCGATCCTCACCGGCGTCGGGCTGTGGCTGCTCGACGTGCCCTACTGGCTCGCGTTCGCCATCTTCACCGGCATCGTGTCGCTGATCCCGTTCTTCGGCACGCTGTTCTCCACGGTGCTCCCGGCCCTGCTGGTGCTGCCGGGCCGCGGGCTGCTCACGGCGCTGGCCGTGGCGTCCGTGGGCGTGGTGGTCCACCTGGTCGAGGCGAACCTCGTGAGCCCGCTCGTGATGCACCGCAGGGTCGCGCTGCCGCCGGTGCTCACCATCCTCAGCGTGCTGGTGGCCGCCGAGCTGTCGGGCCTGCTGGGCATGCTGGTCGCCGTCCCCGCCCTCGCCGTCGTGATCGTCCTGGTGCGCCACGTCCTGATCGACCGCGCCTACGGGGCGGGCGCCGAGGAGGTCGGGCTGCCGCCGGCCGTCCTCGTCACGACCCGGGAGATGCCGGTGCCGGCCGCGGCCCGGTCGCCGGCCGCCTAGATCCGGCGACCGTGGCGCACCCCAGGTTCCTCGTCATCGCCGAAGGCGCCTTCGGCCCCGAGACCTCCAAGACGGCGGTCTGCGCCATCCGCTACGTGCCGGAGCGGGTCGCCGCCGTGCTCGACAGCCGGGCGGCGGGGCGGAGCGCGCAGGACGTGCTCGGGTTCGGCGGCGCGATTCCGGTCGTCGGCACCCTCGAGGCCGGCCTCGCCCTCGGCCCCACCGCGCTGCTCATCGGCATCGCGCCCCGCGGCGGCCGCCTGCCCGACGAGTGGCGCGGCTGGATCGCCACCGCCATCGACCGCGGCCTCGACGTGTGGAGCGGGCTCCACACGCGTCTCGGCGACGACCCGGATCTCGCGGCGAGAGCCCGTGCCGGGAAGGTGCGGCTGTTCGACCTGCGCCAGCCGCCCGACGGCCTCACCGTCTCCAACGGACGGGCGCGGCTGGTGGACGCGCTGGTGGTGCTCACCGTCGGCACCGACTGCAACACCGGGAAGATGACCGCGCAGCTCGAGCTGCTGCGGGGACTCGAGGCCCGGGGCATCCGCACCCGCTTCGTCGCGACCGGGCAGACGGGCATCCTGATCGCGGGCCACGGCATCGCGGTGGACGCCGTGCCTGCGGACTTCATCGGGGGCGCGGCGGAGCAGATGGTGCTCGAGGCGGCGCCCGACGCCGACGTCGTGCTGGTCGAGGGGCAGGGCAGCCTGATCCACCCGGGCTACGCGGGCGTCACCCTCGGCCTGCTGCACGGGTCCGCTCCCGCCGCGATGATCCTCTGCCACCAGGCGTCGCGGCGCCTGGTGGGCGAGTACTACAGGGGCACCGCGTGGGTCGAGATCCCGCCGCTGGCCGACGTCGTGAGGGTCTACGAGCAGGCCGCCGGCTGGATCGCTCCGTCGCGCGTGATCGGCGTCGCGCTCAACACCTACGATCTCGGGGAGCGGGAGGCCGCCGCGGCCGTCGAGCGGGCCGCGCAGCAGACGGGGCTGCCGGCCACCGACCCGGTGCGGCTCGGCGCGGGTCCGCTCGTCGAGGCCGTCGCGGCCGCGGCCGAGCGGCGGCGTCGCGAGCGCGCCCGCGGCCCCGCGTAGGATCGCGCCGTCCCCCGTCGCTTCCGGTACCGCTCTCCACCACCATCGTGATTAGGTTCGCGCCGCCTCGAGAACGAGGCGGTGCGGTGCGGGCGCTCGCCCCTCCGTTCATCCTTTGCCAAGGAGCGAGCCATGAAGCGGAGTCCCTTCGTGCTGGTGTCGGCGCTGGCCCTGCTGGGCGGCCCCGCGCCGGCCCGGGCCACGAACGTCATCAAGTGCATGATCGAGGCGGTGGCGGACTGCGACGCTCGGTTCCCGCCGAGCGACTACCACCTCGTCGCGATCCGGGGCTGGTGCTACATGATCACCACCGGGATGTGCGCGGCGAGCTGAGCGAACGGACTGTTTGGACCGGGGGAGAGTGAGGATCATGGGACAGGCGTCACGCCGCATCAGCCGCCGGGGCCCGGCCGTCGCCGCCGCCCTGGCGGCACTCGCCTGGGGGGCGTGCGCCGGAGCGCCGGCGCAGCGGGAGGCGACCGACGCGTCGCTCCGGCGGGTGGCGGCGGCCGTGCGGCGGGACGTGTACGGGCGCCCGGTCGACCTGGCGCCGCTCCTCGCGGACCGCGCGGTGATCTACTTCTTCCGCAGCGACTGCCCGCACTGCGCGGCCGACGTCGCGGCGGCGCCCGCGCTGGCCTCGCGCGCCGGGGCCCCGGCCGTCGTGCTCGTGTCGCGCGAGGGCCCGGCCACCCTGCGCGCCGCGCTGGGGCCGGTGCCGCGCGGGCGGTTGATCGTGGTCTCCGACAGCGACGGTGCCGTCATGGGCGAGGCGCTGCCCACGCGGTTCGTGCCGCGGTTCGTCGGCGCGGCCGGCTTCCGGGTGCGCCTCGACGTCTCGGGCGACCGCGGCGCGGGCCTGGCCGCGGCCATGGCCGCGCTGGAGGGCGCTCGGTGAGCACGCTCCTCGTCGAAGCGGCGTGCACCGTGCGCCGGCTGGCGCGCCGCCCCACCGCCGCGGCCGCGCTGCTGCTGGCCGTGGCGCTGCTGGGCTATGCGACCCTGGTGAACCCGGTGGCCACGGCGCGCGACGCCTTGTCCGCCGCGGCGGCCGTCGGCGCGACCGCGGTGCTGGTCCTGTCGGCCGGGATCGTGGCCGACGATCACGAGCGCGGGCGGCTCGCCCTGGCCGCCACCCATCCGTCGTCCCCCGCGGTGTGGGTCGTCGGCCGCTGGCTCGCCGTCCTCGGCGTGGCCGCGGCCGTCTTCGCGGCCGCCCTCGCGGTGCTCCTCGCCGTCGTCCCCGCCCCGCGGCCGCCGGTGGGCGTCGCGCTCGGCGTCGCGGCCACGCTCGCGCACCTCGGAGCGCTGGCCGCGCTGGCGGTCGCGCTGTCGTGCAGCCTCGGCTCCACCGCACAGCTGCTCGTGCTCCTCGCCGTGTTCGCGATCGGGGCGCTGCCGCCCGCGTTCGCGGCCCAGGCGCTGGGCCGCGCGGCGGGCGTCGCGGCGGCGCTGGCGTGGGCCGTGCTCCCGACGTCCTGGGCGCTGGGCCGCCTGGATGCGTGGCTGCTCGGCGCAGGCGCGCCGTCGCCGTGGCTGGCGCTCGCCCTGCTCCTCCAGCCGGCGCTGTGGCTCGGCGCGGGTGCCCGGCGGCTCGGGCGCGCCGAGCTGGCCGTGCGGGTCGGCTGATGCGGGCGGCGCTGCTCGCCAGAGAGCTGCGGCGGTCCTTCGGCGCCGGCCGCGGCCGCCCGCGCGCGCGCGCCCTCGACGGCGCCGACCTGGTGGCGCTGGCCGGCGAGTGCGTCGGGCTCGTGGGGCCCAACGGCGCGGGGAAGTCCACGCTGTTCGCCGTGGCCGCCGGACTGCTCGAGCCCGACGCCGGCGAGATCTGGGTGTGCGGCCGGGTGCCGCGGGCCCGCGAGGCCCGGCGCCTGGTGGGCTACGCGCCGGAGCGGCCCGCCTTCTATCCCGAGCTGACCGTGCGCGAGGTGCTGGCGCGCTTCGCGGCCGACCACGCGCGCTCGCCGGCGGCGCGCCGGACGCTGGTGGACGAGGCGCTCGGATCGGGGGGCCTGATGGCCTGGGCCGACCGGCGCGCGGCCGCGCTCTCGCTTGGCATCACCCAGCGGCTCGCGTTCGCGCAGGCGGCGCTCGGCCGCCGCGAGCTGGTGCTGCTGGACGAGACGCTGTCGGGGCTCGATCCCCTGGCGCAGCGCGACGCGCGCGAGCGGATCCGCGGCCTGCTGGACCGCGGCACGACCGTGATCGTCGCGTCGCACGACCTGGCCACCGTGGAGCGCCTCGCCTCGCGGGTCGTGATCCTGCAGCAGGGACGCACCGTCCGGGTGCTCGAGGCCAGCGACCTCGCGCGCGAGCTGTCGCTGGTGCTGGTGGTCGAGGGCTCCCCGCGCGCCGCCGCGCGCATCCTGGCCCAGCGCTATCCCGACGTGTGGTGCGAGCCGGCCGGCGCCCGGGTGGCGATCGGCCCGCGCGAGACCCCGGAGGGCATCCTGGCCTACTGCCGCGAGCACCGCATCGGCGTGCGCGCCTCCCGCATCGTCTCGCGCAGCCTCGAAGAGGCGGCCGTCGCCGTGCTGAGCGGAGCGGGGGCGGGGGCGGAAGTGATGTGAGATCGGCCGCGCGGTCGCTGCTGCTGCCGCTCGAGGGACTGTGGGCGCCGGGCCCGGCGATGGACGTGGCCGGCTCGCGCCGGGCGGTGCCGGCGCTCGCCGGGCTGCTGGTGCTCGTGACGGCGCTCGGCGCGGCGTCGCTCCCCCGCCTGCTCGCGCTGCTGGGGGCCACGCTGGCCGGCGATCCGGTGACGGAAGCGCATGCCGAGGCGTTGCGCGCCGGACTGGTGCGGTACCTCCTCGCCGACCGGCTGCTGCCGCCGCTCCCGTTCGTGCTCGCCGCCGCGCTGGTGGCGATGGTCGCCGGGCCGGCGCTCGCGGGACGTCGGGTCGCGGGGCGCGCCGTGTGCGGCGTGCTCGCGGTCGGCGCGGCCCCGCTCGTCGTGCAGCGGCTCGGCGAGCTGGCGGTGGTGCTGGTCACGCCCGCCGCGGGCCTCGTGCCGGGGGACGTCGCCGTGCTGGCGGGACGCTTCAACGCGGGCGCGGCGGGCGTGCTGTCGGCCGCGGGCCTCGCGCCGGGCGGCGCGCTCAGCGTGGTGGCGGAAGCGGCGAACGCGATCGGCCTGTGGGTGGTGGCGCTGTGGGGCTGGGGTCTGGCGCGGCTCGACCACGACGCCTCGCGCGCCGGCAGGCGCCTGCCCGCCTGGCCGTTCGTGCTCGCATTGTCCGCCTATGGCGTCGCCTATGCCGCGTGCGCCGCGATCTTCCCCTCCTATCTGATGGTGGTGATGGGGATGCCGTAGTGGAGTCCGCGGCATCGCCGCCCGCCTGCGGTTGAACCCGGCCGCGCGCCTGGGTAGCTTGGCACCGCCGTGAGCGCTCCCCCCGGTTTCGCGACGCCGTCGCTGGCGGCCCTCAGCAGGGTCGGGCTGCGGCTCCCGCGCTACGAGGTCGATCTCGACCTGGTGCTGCGCGGAGCCGTCAAGGCCGCCGTCATCGTCGCGATCGCGTACCTGGCGCGCTGGACGCTCCGGCGCTTCGCGCGGCGGATCGCGGCCCGCGTCGAGGGCGGCGATCCCGCGACGGTGAGCGCCCGGGCGCAGCGCGCGGCCACGCTCGCGGGCCTGTTCACCCACGTGGGCAACATCGTGATCGTCGTCGTGGCGGGGCTCCTGTTCCTCAACATCTTCATCGACATCGGCCCGCTGCTCGCCGGCGCCGGCGTGCTCGGCGTCGCGATCTCGCTCGGCGGCCAGGCCGTGATGAAGGACCTCATCACCGGCTTCATGATCGTGCTCGAAGACCAGTACGCCGTCGGCGACCGGGTGCGGATCGGCGACATCGTGGGGACCGTGCACCAGCTCACCCTCCGCACCACGGTCCTGCGCGACGAGGCCGGCGCGCAGCACTACCTCGCCAACGGATCGATCACGGTCGTGGCGAACCTGTCCCGCACGCAGCCGCCGGCCGGCGGCGTGGGGCCGGCGGGCACGTGACGCTGCGGCTGTTCAACACCCTCACCCGCACGGTGGAGCCGTTCACGCCCCTCGCGCCGCCCGCGGTCACGCTCTACACCTGCGGCCCCACGGTGTGGAACTTCGCCCACATCGGGAACTTCCGGACCTTCGTGTTCGAGGACGTGCTGCGCCGCTGGCTCGAGTGCTCGGGCTACGGCGTGACCCACGTCATGAACGTCACCGACGTGGACGACCGCACCATCAACGCCGCCAACGGCGCGGGCGTGAAGCTGCCGGAGCACACGGCCAGGTACCTGCAGGCGTTCCTCGACGACTGCGCCTACCTGCGGCTGGAGCCCGCCACCCACTACCCGCGCGCCACGGAGCACATTCCGCAGATGGTCGCGCTGGTCGAGCGGCTGCTGGCGCGCGGCGTCGCGTACCGCGGCGAGGACGGCTCGGTGTACTTCGCCATCGGGCGGTTCCCGGCCTACGGGCGCCTGTCGCGCATCGACGCGCGCGAGATCAAGGTGGGGGCGCGCGTCAGCTCCGACGAGTACGCCAAGGAGGACGCGCGCGACTTCGTGCTGTGGAAGGCGGCGAAGCCGGAGGACGAGGCGGCGGGAGCGGCCTGGGACGCGCCGTTCGGCCGCGGGCGGCCGGGCTGGCACCTCGAGTGCTCGGCGATGAGCCAGCACTACCTCGGCGAGACGATCGACCTCCACGCCGGGGGCGTGGACCTGATCTTCCCCCACCACGAGGACGAGATCGCGCAGTCGGAAGCCGCGACCGGGAAGCCGTTCGTGCGCACCTGGCTGCACGGCGAGTTCCTGCTGGTCGAGGGGACCAAGATGTCGAAGCGCTACGGGAACTTCCTCACCGTCCGCGACCTGCGGGACGACGGGTGGGACGCCGCCGCGCTAAGGCTGCTGTTCGCGTCCACGCAGTATCGCAAGCAGCTGAACTTCACCGACGAGGGCCTGCGCGCGGCGGAAGCCGGCGCCGCCCGGATCGGGGAGCTGCGCCGCCGGCTGGCCCGGACCAGCGGGGCCGTGGGGGAGGGGGCGGGCGCCGCGGAGGGCGCGCCGCTCACGGCCGCGGCGGACGCGCTGGGCGCCGAGTTCGCAGCCGCGATGGACGACGACCTCGACACCCCGCGGGCGCTCGCCGCGCTCATGGAGTTCGTGAGAGAGGCGAACGCGGCGCTCGACGCCGGCGGCGCGGACCCGGCCGACGGCTCGCGCGCGCTCGAGGCGTTCGACCGCCTAGCCGGGGTCCTCCAGGTGGTAGGCCGGGACGCGGAAATCCTCCCGGCCGAGGGCGGCCGGCGGCTGGTGCCCGGCGGCGCGGGGAGCGGTCCGGCCCCGCTCGGGCCGCCCGCGGCCGGGGAGGACGTCGACGCGTGGGCGGCGCGCGTCGCCGACGAGCGACAGGCGGCCCGGATGGCCAAGGACTGGCCGCGCGCGGACCTCGCCCGCACGCTCCTGGCCGAGCAGGGCTACGAGGTGCGCGACGGCAAGGACGGCCGGCCGCGGCTGCTCCGAAAGCGGCCTCCCACCACGACTTGACCCTCGGCAGGACCCCGATTAAGCTTGGAGGCTGGCGCAAACTCGACTGTGGGCTCGCTGACGTAGCTCAATTCGGTAGAGCAGCTGATTTGTAATCAGCAGGTTAAGGGTTCGAGTCCCTTCGTCAGCTCCAGTGGTGGCGGCAAGGAGCATTCGGCCATGGCTCGACATTCCACCCCGCGGAACAGCACGCGGGGTGGTCTGTTCAGCGGCCTCTGGGAGGATCGCGGGGCGTCGGGGTGGGGTGCCCGAGTGGCTAAAGGGAGCAGACTGTAAATCTGCCGGCTTCGGCCTACGAAGGTTCGAATCCTTCCCCCACCACTGCGGGCGTAGCTCAGTTGGTAGAGCATCAGCCTTCCAAGCTGAGGGTCGCGGGTTCGAGCCCCGTCGCCCGCTCTGCTCGCGTAGCTCAGTCGGTAGAGCGCATCCTTGGTAAGGATGAGGTCACCGGTTCAATCCCGGTCGCGAGCTTGACAGACGGTTGGTGGGTTGCGGGTGGTCGGTGGTGGTGAGCGACGATGCGCCGGGACCCGGCGCTCTTGAGATGAGAGACTGACGACATCATGGCGCGCGACAAGATCATCCTCGCCTGCGGCGACTGCAAGGAGCGGAACTACTTCACCACCAAGAACCGCCGGAAGCATCCCGAGCGGGTCGAGTGGCGGAAGTACTGCCCGCGCTGCAACAAGCACACGCTGCACAAGGAGACGAAGTGAACGCCGCGGGCATCGCGGGCGTCGTCGCCCTGATCGCGGTGATGGCGGCGCTGGTCGTGTGGCGTGTGCAGGTGAAGGAGGCGGCGCGCCAGACCGCGGCGTTCATGAGCGACGTGAACGCCGAGGTGCGGAAGGTCACCTGGCCGGACCGGCAGCAGCTGAAGAACGCGACCGGCGTGATCATCCTGTTCGTGGTGGTGGTGGCGATCCTGATCGGCCTGATGGACGTGATCCTGCAGCTGATCCTGACCAACTGGCTGCCGTCGTGGTTCCGGTGACCCAGGGCACGGCGATGGAGCACCGCTGGTACGCCATCCAGACCACGGCGGGCCACGAGAACAAGGTGCGCTCGCTGATCGAGCGGCGGATCCAGGACGACCCGCACGCGG
>DASPTN010000006.1:0-15672 GCA_035623395.1 Gemmatimonadales bacterium
ACGGGGACGGGCTGGAGCGCCACGTCGAGCAACAACGCGACCGCGAAGACCTGCGGGATTTTCGTGGGCAGCGCGACGCCGCCGGTCACCGGCGAGAACGAAGGCGCCCCGACCTGCCAGTAGACGGCCACATACCACCGCTGAAGGGCGGCCTCCGGGCCGCCCTTTGCATTTTGGGCGCGCGCACGCATCGTGGAGGCCATGGCACGACGCCCGGCCGGGAGCGCAGCCCCTGCCAAGCCGTCGCTCCGCACGGAGCTGCTGCTGAACCTCGCCGTGCTGGCCGCCGGCGCGCTGGTGCTCGCGGTCTTCTCCGCCATCCTCGTCCCCCTGCTCGGCCACGGCTTCCTCGGCGTCGCGCTCATCGCGGTGCTGGTGGCGGCGGACGTCCTCATCTTCATCGGCTTCGGGCGCTACCTGGTGTCGCGGCTCGTCACGGAGCCGATGGAGGCCCTGGTGACGGCGACCCAGGCGGTCGCCACCGGTGAGATGTCGCGGCGCGCGCCGCCGTCGCTCACGCGGGAGTTCGATCGCCTGGCGGAGAGCGTCAACCTCATGACCGAGCGGCTGCTGGATGCGCAGGGCGCCCTGGTGCGGGCCGAGAAGCTCGCGTCGGTCGGGCGGCTGGCGGCGGGCGTCGCACACGAGATCGGCAACCCGCTGGCGGCGATCGGCAACTACCTGGAGCTGCTCGGGCGCCGTGGCGAGGCCCGGGACCTCGTGGCCGCGATCGACCGCGAGGCGCAGCGCATCGACACCATCGTCCGCAGCCTGCTCGACTACGCCCGGCCGCGCGATGCGCGGCGCGAGCCGCTGGACATCGGGGCGGTGGCCGAGCGCTCGGTGGACCTGCTCCGGGCGCAGGGACTGCTCCGGCTGGTGAGCGTGGACGTGGTGCGGGCGGAGGGACTGCCGGCGATGCTCGGGGACGCCCCGGCGCTCGAGCAGGTGTTCGTGAACCTGCTGCTCAACGCCGTGGACGCCGCCGGCGAGGGCGGGCGCATCGCGGTGGTGGCCAGCGCGGCGCGCCTCGGCGTCGACGGGGAGGCCGGGCGGCGGAACTCGGACAGCGACGCCGCCGCCGCGGCGGGCCGGAGCGCGCGCCGCTCCAGCCGGCACCTGGAGGAGGTCGCCGACGGCGCACCGGCCGTGCAGGTGGTGGTCGGCGACAGCGGGCCCGGCGTTCCCGCGGACCTGGTCGAGCGCGTTTTCGACCCGTTCTTCACGACCAAGCCGCCCGGCAGGGGCACGGGCCTAGGCCTGGCGATCGTCCAGCGGATCGTTCACGATCATGGGGGCCGCGTGGACGTCGCCCGGGCGCGCGAGGGCGGCGCCGCGTTCACCGTCACCTTCCCCGGGATAGCGCCGTGAAACTCCTCATCGTCGACGACGAGCCCGGGCTGCGGCAGTCCCTGAGGCTGCTGCTGAGCGAAGAGGGTTTCGAGGTCGCGGACGAGGCGGACGGCGAGCGGGGTCTGGCGCGCGCGCTGGCGGAGAGCTTCGACGCCGTGCTGTGCGACGTCCGCATGCCGGCGCTCGACGGGCTGGAGTTCCTGCGCCGCTACCGGGCGGCGGGCGGTCCGGCGCTCGTGATCATGATGAGCGCCTACGGATCGGAGGACGCCGCGATCGCGGCGATGAAGGAAGGCGCCTACGACTACATCCCCAAGCCGTTCCGGGCGGACGAAGTCATCCTGGTGCTCCGGAAGGCGGAGGAGCGGGAGCGGCTGCGGCGGGAGGTGGAATCGCTGCGATCGGCGCTGGGGCCGAGCGCCGCGTCGCCGGGCATCGTCGCCGCATCGGACGCCATGCAGGCCGCACTCGACGTCGTGGCGAAGGTGGCGCCGCACGTCACGACCGTGCTCATCACGGGGCCGAGTGGCACGGGCAAGGAGGTGCTCGCCCGCGAGCTGCACCGCCTGTCCCCGCGCGCCGACCAGTCGTTCGTCGCGGTGAACTGCGCGGCCATCCCCGAGGCCCTGCTCGAGTCCGAGCTGTTCGGGCACGTGCGCGGGGCGTTCACCGGAGCGGTCGGCGACCACCGCGGCCTGTTCGAGGAGGCGTCGGGCGGCACGCTGTTCCTCGACGAGATCGGCGACCTGCCCACCGGGCTGCAGGCGAAGCTGCTCCGCGTGCTCCAGGACGGAGAGGTGCGCCGGGTCGGCGACCGTGCGGTGCGCCGGGTCGACGTCCGGGTGGTGGCGGCGACGGCGCGCGATCTCGAGACCGACGTGGCGGACGGGCGGTTCCGGGAAGATCTCTACTACCGGCTGAACGTCGTCGCCATCCGGCTGCCGCCGCTGGCCGAGCGCCCGGAGGACGTGCCGCCGCTGATCGAGAACCTGCTGGCGCGGCACTGTGCCCGGCTGGGGCGGGGCGCGCCGGAGATCGAGCCCGAGGCGCTGCGCACGCTGCTCGACTACCCCTGGCCGGGCAACGTCCGCGAGCTGTCGAACGCGCTCGAGCGCGCCCTGGTGATCGCGCGCGGCGGCGTGATCCGCCGGGCGGACCTGCCGCCGGCCGTCATCGGGGCCGAACCGCGACGACCGGCCGCGCGCGCGGCCGCCGGCTCCGACCTCTCGCTCCGGACGCGGCAGGGCCAGCTGCAGGGCGAGGTGATCCGCGAGGCGCTCCGGCGCAGCGAAGGCAACCGCAGGAAGGCCGCCGCCCTCCTCGGCGTCTCGGTCCGCACGCTGTTCTACAAGCTCAAGGAGCTCGGGATCACGGAAGGCTGACCGCCGCCCGCGCTGGAGCGCGCCGAGCCACGATCGACGGGTGATGCCCGGCGGCCCGCGGCGTCGCATGCTTGGCGCGTGAACCGCCCTCGGGGTTTCCTCCTCGTCGAGTTGCTTGTCGCCGTGCTGGTGGTGACGGTGGGTCTCCTCGCGCTCGCCGGAACGGCAGGGTCCGTGGTCCGGATGGCGGGCCAGGGCCGGCGCCGGGGCGGAGCCGGAATCGCGGCCGCCTCCAGGCTCGAGGTGTTGCGCGCCGCGGGATGCGCGTCGCTGGCCGGCGGCCGGGACACGGCCGGCGCGTACCTCCTCGAGTGGACCGTGGCCAGCCAGGGCCCGCTGCGCACGGTGCAGCTCGTCGTGACCTACGCCGACGGCCGCGACGTTCGCAGCGACCGGTTCGAGGCGGCCGCGTGGTGTCCGTGAGCGCGTCGCGCGGCGCATCGGGTGTCACGCTCGTGGAGTTGCTGGTCGTGCTCGTCGTGGGGGGCGCGGTCCTGGGCGCGGTCGCGGGCGTGCTGCACGACAACCAGCGCTTCTACCGCTCCGAATCGCAGGTGCTGGACGTCGAGGACGGTCTCCGCGCCGTGGTGCAGCTGCTCCCCGCCGAGCTGCGCGAGCTGGATGCGCGGGGCGGCGACCTCGTCGCGATGGGCCGGGATTCGGTCAGCCTGCGCGCGACGCGGAGCCTCGGCGTGATCTGCGCGCGGCCGGATCCCGCCACCGGCGTGGCGGTCGTCGCAGACAGCCTCACGTTCGGCTGGCGCGCCGTCGATCCATCGCGCGACCGTGCCCTGGTGCTCCGCGAGGGCGATCCCGACACGCCGGACGACGACCGGTGGCTGGATCTCGCCATCACGGGCGCGAGCGCCGGCGCCGCCTGCGACGGCGGAGGCCGCGGCACGTCGCTCCACCTTTCGGGAGCGACGGCGGACCTCGACGGCGTCCCGGCGGGCTCGCCGCTCAGGACCTACGAGCGTGTCGTCTACCGGCTCTACACCGACGAGCAGGGGTTGTCCTGGCTGGGCGAGCGGGGCTACGGGGGCGGCGCCTGGTCATCGCTTTCGCCCGTCGCCGGGCCGCTCCGGCGCGTGGGCGGGCTGACCTTCAGCTTCTACGACACGGCCGGGGCGCCGGCCGCGAGGCCGGGCGACGTCGCCCGCATCTGCATCGTGGCCCGCGGGCTGAGCGCGGCGGCCATCGACATTCCCGGGCGCACGGCGTCGGGCCGTCAGTACGAGGACTCGATCGTGGTGCAGGTCGCGCTCAGGAACAACTAGGCACGGTGACGCTCCCATCCCGTTCCGGCAGCCGCGGCTTCACGCTCGCCGTGACGCTGTTCGCGCTCGTGCTCATCGAGGCCCTGCTCGCCGGTGCGTTCTTCTCCGCCCGGCAGGCCCTGCGGCTCGGAACCAACGTCCGGGACTCGCAGCGTGCGCTGGGCGCCGCGGAGGCGGGACTCTCGCAGACGCTCGCGGGATGGAGATCCTCCGCCTATGGGGCGCTCGCTCCGGGAGGCGTCGCGAGCTTCTCCGGCGCGCTCGCTGGCGGAACGGGCTCGTATGCCGGAACCGTCCTGCGGCTCGGCCGCTCGCTGTTTCTCGTCCAGTCCACGGGCGCGGACGCGGCCGGGGCGTCGCGGCGCTCCGTGGCCTGGCTGGTCCGGCCCACGCCGGTGGCGCTTCCCGCCGGCGCCGCGCTGAGCGTGACGGACCGGCTCGAACTGGGGAGCGGCGTCTCGGTCGACGGGACCGATCGGGCCTCGGGGGCGGACTGCCCGCCGGCCGGGAGCGCGATGGCGGGCGTCGCCGTCACGCCCACGACGGAGGTGCTGCTCCCGGGCTGCGGCGACTCCGCCTGCATCCGCGGCAACCCGCCGCTCGCGGTCGCGAGCGCTGCGGAGGACTCGGGCGCGAGCGCCGCCGTCGCGGCGGCATGGGCGACGCTCGTGGCGGCGGCCGCCAAGGTCTACGAGCCGGAGGACCTGTTTTTCGAGCGCCCGCAGCCGGTGGGCACGGCGATGGCCTGTGACACGGCGGTGCGCGGAAACTGGGGCGGCGCAGCGGTTCCCGGCTGTGCGCGCTACTTCCCGGTCGTCTTCGCCCGCGGGAATCTCCGGCTGATCGGAGGAAGCGGGCAGGGCGCGCTGCTGGTGACGGGGGACCTGAGCGTCGACGGAGGCTTCTCCTTCGACGGCCTCGTGATTGTGGGAGGCAGGCTCGTGGTTGAGGGATCGGGAGCACGTTTCGGGGGAACCGTCCGGGCGAGGACGGCGACCCTGTCGGCCTCGACGGCGGGGAGCGCGGAGCTGGTATTTTCGCGTTGCGCCGTGGCCAACGCCCTCATCCCGAACGCGGCGCCGAATCCCCTGGCCGAGCGGGCCTGGAGCGAGCTATACTAGGGGCCCGTTCATCGTAAGTTGCTGGCCAAGCGAGATTTCGGCTTCCTGGCCTCAAGTATCTTGACAAACACCGTGGCCGGACGCTATCGTAGAGCGCCTTCTGGCCCTATTTTCGTCTATCTTCTTGCACCCTAAACGGATATGGCTCCCTTCGGTCGAAAGAAGCGGACGGTGGGGCTCGATATCGGCAGCGGGCTGATCAAGCTCGTCGTCATCGAGCACGGCAAGGCCCAGCCTGAGCTGGTCAAGGTGGCGATCACGCCCGTCCTGGCGGACGCCATCGTCGAGGGCGAGGTGATGGATCCTGGGATCGTAGCGGATGCGGTCCGGGGTCTGTTCGTCACGGCGGCCATCAAGCAGAAGGCCGTGGTGACGGCCGTGGGCGGCCGGGACGTGATCGTCAAGAAGATCCAGATGGACCGGATGAAGGAGTCGGACGCCCGCGAGGTGATCCGCTGGGAGGCCGAGCAGCACGTGCCATTCGACATGGAGAACGTGGAGCTCGACTTCCAGATCCTGGATCCCGAGGGCGAAGGGCTCCAGATGAACGTGCTGCTGGTGGCCGCCAAGCGGGAGCTGGTGGAGAACAAGGTGTCGCTGCTGACCGACGCCGGCCTGACGCCGGACATCATCGACGTCGACGCCTTCGCCCTCCACAACGCGTTCGAGCTCAACTATCCCGACGAGCAGGCCGGGATGGTGGGCCTGCTCAACATCGGCCACGAAGTGACCAACATCAACATCCTCGAGGACGGCGTGCCGATCCTCACGCGCGACCTCGCGATCGGGACCCGCCGGTTCCGCGAGGACCTGCAGCGGGAGCGGGGGATGGGGGCGGAGGAGGCGGACGCGCTGCTGCAGGCGGCGGAGCGCAACCCGGCCGTGGACCCCTACGTGGAGACCCGGGGCGAGGAGATGGCGGTGGGCATCGAGCGGGCCGCCGCCTTCCTCCAGACTGCGAGCCGGAGCGGCGTGGCGATGGGCAGGATCTACATGTCGGGCGGCGGCTCGCGGATTCCGGGGCTGGGCGAGGTGCTGGCCGACCGGCTGCGGGTGCCGGTGGAGAAGGCCGATCCGATCAAGAACGTCACGGTGCGGGAAGGCGTCTTCGATACCCTCCCGGTCGAGGAGGTCGGGCCCCTGCTGATGCTGCCGGTGGGTCTGGCGCTTCGGGCCGCATAGGACACGGACAAGCGACGCCATGATTGCGATCAATCTTCTTCCGGGCGCGAAACGGAAGCGGGCCAAGCGGGCCGGCTTCGCCCTGCCGAACGTCGGGGCGATGCTGGCCGCGGTCAAGGATCCGTGGCTGGTGGCGGCGATCGCGGCCTGGGTCGTGGTGGCCGGCCTCGGCACGCCGCTGTATCTGCGGCGTCAGGCGCAGCTCCGCACGCTGGAGCCCAGGCTCCAGGCGGCGAAGCGTGACAGCGCCACGTACTCGGGCATCCTGAACCGCCGGCACCGCATGGAGCAGACGCGCGACTCGCTGCTGGCGGAGATGCAGTACATCCGCGACATCGACCGGGACCGCTACGTCTGGCCGCACATTCTGGACGCGGTGGCCAAGGCGCTCCCGGACTACACCTGGCTCGACGACCTCGCCGGTCGCACGGCGGAGGGCGACACGGCGGTGGGCGGCGGCGCGTCGTTCACCATCCAGGGCAAGACGGCGGGCGAGGCGCAGGCGGTCACGCGCTTCATGCGCAACCTGGAGGAGTCGCCGTTCGTCGAGGGCGTGACGCTGGTCTCGAGCGCCATGGTGACCGAGCAGGGGCGGGACGTCACCAGCTTCACGCTCAACGCGCACTATCAGTTGCCCAATCCCGCGATCCTGGCGATGGAGCCGCTGGCCGCGTCGATCGTCCAAGGCGTGCGCTCGGGCGGCGGCGCGAGGCGATAGCCCATGGCCCTCATTCCGCAGGATCGGCGCGGCCAGACCCTTCTCCTGGCGACGGTGGTCGCCCTGGTCGTCGGCTATTTCGGGTGGTCGGGCCTGTCGCTGGCGGGCCTGCGCGGCATCGGCCCGATGGGCCAGAGCCGCGACTCCCTCCAGACCGAGCTCGACTCCCTCACCGCGCAGGTCAACCGTGCCAAGCGGGACGTGGCGCAGGGCGCGCTGACCGAGATGGAGCGGCGGCTGAACGAGTTCCAGACCAGCCTGAACCTCATGCGCCAGCTGGTGCCGACGTCGGCGGAGGTGCCGAACCTCCTGGACGACATCGCGAGCCGCGCCAAGATGCGCGGTGCGACGTTCGCGGGCTTCACGCCGCAGGCGGTGGAGTCCGGGTCGCCGTTCGACACGCAGCGCTACCGCCTGTCGGCGACGGGCCAGTACGACCAGGTTTCCGAGTTCCTCACGGACATCGCGAGCCTGCCGCGGATCATCGTCCCGTACGACGTGCACTTCCAGCGAGTGCAGGGTCCGGTCGCGGACACCAGCAAGAGCCAAGCGCTGCTCCAGGCGACGTTCGCGGTCCGCACCTACGTGAAGCCGATGGCGCCGAGCGATTCCACGGGCGCGCCGCCGCCGGCGGCGCCGCGAGGTGGCGATGACTAGGGGCGCGTTCTGTCTGGGGGTGGCCGCGCTGGCGCTGTTCGGCCCGGTCGCGGTCCGGGCGCAGCGGCCGCCGGCCGGGAAGCCCGCAGCGGCGCGGCCGAACGTGCGGCGCGACACGTCCCTGGTGGGCATCGACACCACCGGAGGCAAGGTGGAGTACCGCCGCGAGGTCTACCACTACAGCGGCGGCTCCCGCGACCCGTTCCTGACCCTGATCGCGTCGAGCGACGTGCGGCCGATGATCACGGACCTGCGTCTGGTGTCGGTGATCTACGACCCGCATTACGGACGGAGCGTTGCCGTGGTCCGTGAATCACCGGGCGACAAGATCCACCGCCTGAAGCGCGGCGACACCGTCGGCCGGTTGAAGGTGCTCCAGATCCGCCAGTACGAGGTGGTTTTCCAGATCGAGGAGTTCGGATTCGAGCGCCAGGAAGTGCTGTCGCTCCAAAGGCAAGCGGAGGCCAATCCATGAAGCGAGCCCTCTACATCGCGTGCGTCGGCCTTGCCCTTGGGGCCGCCGCCGCGTCACGGCTCGCCGCCGTGCCCGCCGTCCCGCCGGCCCATGCGGGACCGGGCGACGTGACGGCGGTGAGCGTGCTCCCCAGCCCGGGGCGGGCGGAAGTGGCGATCGACGTCCAGGGCGTCGTGCACGTCTCGGACTTCGTGCTGCGCGATCCGGCCCGGCTGGTGCTGGACCTGGTGGGCGCGCACCTCGTGGCGCCGACGATCCAGTACGACGGCGTCGCCCGCGGCGGCATCAGGGACGTGCGCTACTCGCAGTTCCGGTCCGACGTGGTCCGGGTGGTGGTCGAGCTCGACCAGGCCCGCGACTACCAGGTGCGGACGGACAGCGCCGGCGTGCACGTGACCTTCGCCGCGAGCGAGGCGTTCGCCGCCTGGTCGAGCGACGGCGCGCGCAGCGGCGCGGCCACGCTGCCGGCGGCCATACCCGCCCGCGCCCAGCCGGCGCCCGCGGTGGCGGCTCCCGCCCCCGCGCCGGCGACGGCCGAGGTCGAGAACGCCGTGCTGCGCAGCGCGGCCCGCGCGGCGTCGCAGCAGCCGCGCATCAGCGTGACGTTCGACCGCGCGAGCATCCAGGAAGTCATCGCCAACTTCGCGGCGTTCTCCGGCCGGTCCATCATCGCCGGCAAGGACATCTCCGGCACGGTCACGGCCGAGATCAAGGACCAGCCATGGGACCTGGCGTTCAACGCCGTGCTCGCTGGCCAGGGCCTGGCGGCGACCGAGCTGCCGGGCGGCATCATCCGGGTCGACAGTCGCGCGAACCTCGCGGCGCAGGACTCGCTCGAGGGCACCGCGACGACCATCGTGCACGTCAACTACGCCCGGGCGTCGGTGCTCGCGCCGTCGGTCGCGCCGATGCTGTCGCGGCGTGGCAAGGTCGCACCGGACACCACGACCAACTCGCTCATCGTCACGGACATCGCGTCGCAGATCGACACCATCGCGGCGTTCATCCGCGCGCTCGACCAGCGCACCCCGCAGGTGGCGATCCAGGCGAAGATCATCTTCGTGGACCGGACCGAGCTCGAGGAAATCGGGATGCGGTACGACCTCGGGACGTCCAACCAGTTCTTCAACACGCTCATCGCGCGGCCCAACCCGCAGGACACCACCGGGAACACGCCGTACGATCCCACGCGGACTCCGCTGGTGGTCAACCTCGGCGGTAACGCGGTGGCGGCCGTCGCGAACGCCTCGGCGCAGTTCGAGCAGAACCCGGCGCTGCGCCTCGTGTACTCGACGGTGATCGGCAATTTCGCGCTGTCGAGCTTTCTCGAGGCGCTCCAGTCGGTGCAGCTTTCGGACATCCAGGCGGAACCGCAGGTGACGGTCGCCGACAACCGCCAGGCCGACCTGTTCGTGGGCGAGCGCACCCCGATCCGCCAGATCGACGTGGCGAGCGCGGGTGCGACGGCGACCGGCGGCGCGGTGGCCCGCGCCACCACGCAGCTGCAGCCCACCGGCATCCGGCTCACCGTCACGCCGCACGTGGTGGCGGGGACGCGCGAGGTGCTGATGGAGCTGCACGCCGAGAACTCCTCGCTCCAGGCGTCCACCATCGCCGAGGCCGGGTTCGTGTTCGCCTCGCAGGAGGGGACGACCCAGCTGCTGGTCCGCGACGGGGAGACGGCGGTCATCGGCGGCCTGACCGTGACCAACATCACGGTGGCCAACCAGGGCATCCCGTTTCTTGTGGACCTGCCGGTCCTGGGGCGGCTGTTCGGCTTCCGGACCAGCCAGGAGGAGCGGCGCGATCTGCTGATTCTCGTGACACCTCACATCATCGACGATCTGGGCTCCGGTGCAACCGACTCCCGGTAGATCCGTGCTGCGCCTCGTGGCGCGAGCGGCGGCCCTCACGGGCTGCGTGTTTGCCGTGGCGGTGTGCGGCGAACAAGGCCGTTTCCCGACTTCGAGCACCGGTGGCGGCGGGGGCAGCAGCGGCGGCGGGGGCAGCGGCGGCACCGCCGGGACCGGAGCCGTGACGATTCAGCAGCCGTCCAAGACGGCGACCGTCCCGGTCTCCGTCGGGGACAGCGTCTTCGTCCAGGTGAAGCTGAGCGACACCAAGGGCGTCACCAGCCTGGTGCTGACGGGCACCAGCGTCCGCGGCTCCAAGGACCTCGGCACCGACAGCACGGTGACCCGGTTCACGTCGCGGTCGGTGACGCTGCCCAAGACCACCGACACGACCATCACGCGCTACCTGCGCGCGGTGCTGACCGACTCCACGTCCGAATTCGTGACCATCAACGCGACCGCGGTCGACGCGTCCAACGACACCAGCTTCGACACCTCGGTCGTGCGGGTCGTCAACGGGCCGCGCGTCTCCGTGCTGCAGCCGGTGGCCGGGGCCGTCACCGCCGTCGGCAAGTCCGTGACGGTCCAGGTCCGCGGCATCCACCCGCTCGGCGTGAAGGTCCTCGGGTGGCGCGCGACCGGCGTCGTGGCCAAGAACGACTCGACGGTCTTCGCGCCGGTGAACGGCGCGCTGGCCGACACCCAGACGTTCACCAGCACGCTCGCGATCCCCGCCGGCACGGCGACCGGCAACGTCGTCATCATGCCGTTCGCGACCGACTCGCTGAACGATCCGTCCGGCGTCTCGCCGGGCGTCACGGTCGCGGTGCAGACGGTCGTCGGCGACACGGTCCCGCCGCTGGTGGTGGACACGATGCCGCTGCGGGTCGAGGTGGGCGACAGCCTCACCGTCTCCGCCACGGACCCGAGCGGGATCACCAAGATCGGCTTCCTGGTGCGCGACACGGCCGGGACGATCCTGCACGGCGACTCGGTGATCTTCGCCGGCACCAGCACCAACGTGACCCAGCGGTTCCGGCTCGGCCTGGACACCCTCACGACCTTCCCGCGGATCGTCACCGTCGAGGCGTTCGGCGTCGACGGCGCGACCCCGTCGAACCGCGGCGGCTCGAGCTTCAGCGGCGTGCCGAAGAAGTCGCCCGCGGCGGACAAGGACACCCTGACGGTCGTGGCCGGCACCACCATCAGCCTGCCGCAGGGCGGGCAGTTCGGCGACGCCGTCATCGACCACAATAACGTGGGCGGCAACGGGCCGGTCCTGCTGCTCACCAACACGCTGCTCAATCAGGTGGAGGTGTTCCGGCTCAACACCAGCACCTTCGCCGCACCGATCCGGGTGGGCTCGCAGCCCGTCGGGATCGCGCTGTGGCCGCGCGACACGCTCGGCGACAACGCCGACACGGTCATCGTCGCGAACTCCGGCGGGACCAACCTGTCGATCGTGGACCTCGTGGCGAGCTCCGAGGTGCAGCGCCGCCGCCTGGCCGACTACGTCGTCCAGACGGTGAAGACCGCGCCCACGTCCGCCGGAGGCATCGAGATCCTGACCACCGACTACGACCTCGCGGACCGGCCGCAGTACCTCGGGGCCGTGTGCCGGCACCTCGCGGGCGCCGCCTGCGACACCGTCTACGCGGTGTACTCGACCGCGCCCACGCCGGCCCAGCCGGGGCCGTTCACCAGCCGCGGCTACCTGGCGTCGGAGAACCTGTCGGCGCCGATCTCAGCCCGGAGCGGGCACCTGTTCTACGAGACCGCGTCGCCGGGCCTCGACACCCTGCAGGTCATCGCCGTGCGCGACACCCTGCCGGGGCAGGAGATCCGTGACACCATCCTCGGCGCGGGGATCGGCGCGCTCGTCGACCTGACGACCGTCGCCTTCCAGGAGTCGACCTTCGTCCGCAACTCGGGCGACTTCAACCACGCGGTGATCGGCGAGGGCGGCTTCGACCAGGGCTACGCGCGGGCGCTGTCGCTCGACGGCCGCGCGGCGATTACGACCATCAACCTGCCGCCGTGCCCGCTGCGCAACCCCACCACGGGGGCCGTCATCGGGACGCTGAACTGCACGGCGATCGTGGACAACGGCGTCTCGCCGGGCGTCCTGGTGCGCGACTTCCTGATCAACCGGGCCGCCCCGGTGCTGTCGGTCGCGACCAACTTCAACGGCCGCACCAGCCTGGTGCGGGCGGACTCGATCTACGCCTTCGACTACACGCTCAAGGAGACCGGGCTCTTGCCGGTGCCGAGCGGGCAGCCGGGGATGGACTTCGACCCGAACAACGCGTTCGACGCGAACACCCGCACGTCGGGAACGCTGAACAAGAACGACCGCCTGGTGTTCGCGGCGCGGCCCGACCCGTTCATCGACGTGTTCGACACCTACTGGTACGCGCGGGTGGCCACGGTCCCGATCCGGGACACGATCATCGGCCCCATCCGGGTGGCGAGCACGGGCGGCGTGCTGGTGCTGGTGGGCGTCACCTCGCGCGGACTCGTGGTCGTGCGCCTGCCCAACTTCACCAACCCGTACCCCGTGCGGCAGCAGCCGGGTGTGGCGCTGCCTGCGGTGCGTGTGCTCAACACCGTGCCTGCGCGGTCGAGAGGCCGGCCGTAGCGCCTCGCCCCGCGTCGACGATCGAAGGAACGCCAGAGCCCGGCCGCGCGGTCGGGCTCGCGTTCTCTCGGGAGGGCCGCCCGTGACCGCGATCCGGTTCACCACCGCGGGTGAGTCGCACGGGCCCGCCCTCGTGGCCGTCGTCGAGGGCGTGCCCGCCGGCCTGCCGCTCCTCGCCGGCGACGTGGACGCGGAGCTCGCCCGCCGCATGCGCGGCCACGGCCGCGGCGCCAGGATGAAGATCGAATCCGACCGCGTGCGGATCCTCTCCGGAGTGCGCGCCGGCGCCACCCTCGGCTCCCCCATCGCGCTGCTGATCGAGAACCGGGACTTCGAGCACTGGCAGGACGTGATGGCGCCCGAGCCGGCGGCGGAGCCGCCGCGCCGGCAGCTCACCCGTCCGCGGCCGGGTCACGCCGACCTCGCCGGCGCGCTGAAGTACGACCGGACCGACGCGCGCGACGTGCTGGAGCGGGCCTCCGCGCGGGAGACGGCGGCCCGGGTGGCGGCGGGTGCGGTGTGCCGCCGCCTGCTCTCCGAGCTCGGCGTCGAGATCGGCAGCCACGTCGTGGCCCTGGGCGGCGTCGTGGCCGCGCCGCCCGATCCGCTCCCGGCTCCCCTCGATCCCGCGGCCGATCGCTCCCCGGTGCGATGCCTCGACCCGGAGGCCGGGCGGGCGATGGTCGCGCGGATCGACGCCGCGGCGGAGGCCGGCGACACGCTGGGCGGCATCGTGGAGGTCGTGGCCCGGGGGGTCGTGGTCGGGCTCGGCAGCCACGTCGCGTGGGACCGCCGGCTGGACGGCCGGCTCGCGGCCGCGCTCATGTCCATCCAGGCGGTGAAGGGCGTCGAGGTGGGGCTGGGCTTCGCGCTCGGCGCGCGGGCCGGCTCCGAGGCGCACGACGAGATTATCCGCGCCGACGGCCCGGCCGCGGCCGCGAGCGGCGGGTTCGCCCGGCGCACCAACCGCGCCGGCGGACTCGAGGGCGGGATGACCACGGGTGAGCCGCTGGTGCTGCGGGCCGCGATGAAGCCCATCTCGACCCTGATGCGGCCGCTCCAGTCGGTGGATCTGCGGACCGGCCGCGCAGCGCCGGCGCAGAGCGAGCGTTCCGACGTCACCGCCGTGCCGGCGCTGGGCGTCATCGCGGAGGCAGCCGTGGCGCTGACGCTCGCCGACGCCTATCTGGAGAAGTTCGGCGGCGACTCCCTCCCCGAGCTGCGCCGCAATCTCGACGGCTACCTCGCGCACCTGGAGCGGCGGCGCGCCGGCTGGGACCCGGTTGACTAGACGGCACGTGATCCTGGTGGGGCTGCCAGGGGCGGGAAAGTCGACCGTCGGCGCCCTGGTCGCGGCCGCGCTCGGCGCGCCGTTCGTCGATCTCGACGCCGCGATCGAGCGCCGCGCCGGCAAGTCCGTGGCGCGGCTGTTCGAGGAGGACGGCGAGCCCGCCTTTCGCGCGCTCGAGGCCGAGCTCGGAGGCGCCGCGCTCGCCGGCCCGCCCTCGGTCGTGGCGCCCGGCGCGGGGTTCTTCGCGCGCGACGTTACGCGGGCGTTGACCCGGGGGTCTGGACTGGTGGTTTACCTTGAGACCGGGCCGGAAGAAGCCGCGGCGAGGCTCGGGGGCGCGGCGGGACGGCCGCTGCTGGGGGGCGGCGATGCCGGCCCGCGCATCGCGGCGCTCCTGGCCGCCCGGGAGCCGAGCTATCGCGGGGCCGACCGCGTCGTGGCCACCGGCCGACGCCGGCCGGACGAGGTGGCTGCCGAGGTGGTCTCGCTTGCCCGCGACCTCGCCGGCTGGTAGACTCCGCGCCCCAAAGGACCACCGCCGCGGCCCGCCCCTCGCGCGGCTGCGGCGGAACCCGGCCGCCGCTCGCGCGGTAGTGCCGGAGACGGACGGATGACGCGCCGGTGACGTGAAACGGCGAACGTGAGGACGATGGCAGCCAACGGCAAGCTCGTGGTCGTCGAGTCGCCCGCCAAGGCGAAGACGATCGGCAAGTATCTCGGCAAGGGCTACACGGTGAAGGCGACCGTGGGGCACATCCGGGATCTGCCCGAGCGGGAGCTGGGCGTCGACATCGAGGCCGGCTTCAAGCCGAAGTTCGTCACCGTCAAGGGCAAGCAGAAGGCGATCCAGGAGCTGAAGAAGGCGGCCAAGGAGGTCTCCCAGGTCCTGATCGCCACCGACCCGGACCGTGAGGGCGAGGCCATCGCCTGGCACGTGCGCCAGCAGCTCGGCGCCGACCGCGTGCGCCGCGTCCTGTTCCACGAGATCACCAAGGACGCCATTCAGCGCGCGATCACCAACACGATCAAGATCGACGAGAAGAAGGTCGAGGCCCAGCTGGCGCGGCGCATCCTCGACCGGCTGGTCGGCTTCAAGGTGAGCCCGCTGCTGTGGAAGGCGCTCAAGACCGGCCTCTCGGCGGGCCGCGTGCAGACCGTGGCCCTGCGGCTCATCGTGGAGCGCGAGCAGGAGATCGCGAAGTTCGTGGCGCAGGAGTACTGGAGCGTCACGGCGCACTGCGAGAAGGACGGCCAGGCGTTCGACGCCGAGCTGCACAAGCTCGACGGCAAGAAGCCGGAGATCCGCACCGAGGCGGAAGCCGGCCAGGTGGTCGCGGCCACGCGCGACGCAACCTTCGTCGTCACCGACGCCAGGCGCAAGGAGCGGCGCAAGCACCCGCCCGCGCCGTTCACCACCAGCACGCTGCAGCAGGAGGCTGCGAAGCGCCTCGGCTTCTCGTCCAAGCGGACGATGAAGGTGGCCCAGGACCTCTACGAGGGCGTGGAGGTCCGGGACGAGGGCTCGGTCGGCCTGATCACGTACATGCGGACCGACTCGACGCGCGTGGCGGAGAGCGCGGTGGACGCGGCGCGCGCGTGGGTGGAGCGGCAGTACGGCAAGTCGTACGTGCCGGACAAGCCGGTGTTCTACGGTGGCTCGAAGAACCCGCAGGCGCAGGACGCGCACGAGACGGTCCGGCCCACCGAAGTGGAGCGCACGCCGCA
>DASPTN010000007.1:0-11537 GCA_035623395.1 Gemmatimonadales bacterium
CTGCGCGGCGCCTTCGCCGTCCGCGGCCGGGGCGTGCGCGTCGAGCGGCGCGCCGGGATCCATCTCGCCGCGGTGCTCGCGGCGCTGTTCCTGGTCGCGGCGGCGCAGCTGTGGCTGGTGGACGCCTCGAACCTGCTGTACTCCACCACCGGCCCGCTGGTGGGCGCGAGCTACACCGACCTGCACGCCACCCTCCCCGCGCTGCGCCTCTCGGCCGTCGCCGCGGTGGCGGCCGCGGCCCTGGTGCTGGTCGGCGCGCTGCGCGAGCGGCCGTTCCGCTTCGCGCTGGTCGCGATCGGCGGCTACGCGGCGGTGGCCCTGCTCGGGCGCGGGCTGGTCCCGATGGTCATCCAGAAGTTCGTCGTGGCGCCCACCGAGCTGACGCGCGAGACGCCGTACCTGCGCTCCCACATCGCGGCCACCCGCGCGGCCTGGGCCCTCGACGCGGTCGAGGTCAGGGACCTCGGCAGCGAGACGCCGCTCACGCTCGCCACCCTCAGGGCCAACGGGCCGACCATCGAGAACGTGCGGCTGTGGGAGCGCGACCCGCTGCTCCAGACGTTCGGCCAGCTGCAGGAGATCCGCACCTACTACGACTTCGTCTCGGTCGACGACGACCGCTACTGGATCGACGGGCGCTACCGCCAGATCCTGCTGTCGCCGCGCGAGCTGAACCCCGCGAGCCTGCCCACGCGGACTTTCATCAACGAGCATCTCACCTTCACCCACGGCATGGGCCTGACGCTCGGCCCCGTGAACCAGGCCACCGCCGAAGGGTTGCCGGTGCTGTTCGTGAAGGACCTGCCGCCGGTCTCCAGCGTGTCGCTCGCGGTCACGCGCCCGCAGATCTACTTCGGGGAGCTGGACGACGACTTCGCCTTCGTGGGCACGCATCAGCGCGAGTTCGACTACCCCTCCGGCGACGAGGACGTGTACGCGCCCTACCAGGGCAGCGGCGGCGTGCGCGTCGGCAACGTGTGGCGCCGGCTGCTGCTGGCCATCCGGTTCGGATCGTCGAACGTCTTCTTCTCGCAGGACATCACCGGCGACAGCCGCGCCCTCTACAACCGCGAGATCCTCGGCCGCGCCCAGAAGGCCCTGCCCTTCCTCTCGTTCGATCCCGACCCGTACCTCGTGATCACGCCCGCCGGCCGGCTCGAGTGGATCCTCGACGGCTACACCTCAACCGACCGGTACCCTTACGCCCAGCGGCTGCCCGACGGCACCAGCTACATGCGCAACAGCGTCAAGGTGGTGATCGACGCGTACGACGGATCGCTCAAGGCCTACGTCAGCGCGCCGGCCGATCCGCTGATCCGCACCTGGGCGCGGGTCTTCCCGGGCATCCTGGTGCCGCTCGACAGCTTCCCGGCGGACCTCAAGCCGCACCTCCGCTACCCGGACCAGATCTACCGCGTCCAGACCGGCCTGTACGCGACCTACCACATGGACGCGCCGGTGGACTTCTACCACCGCGAGGACCAGTGGCAGATCCCGGTCGTGGACCGGTCCACGGGAGGCGCGGTGCCCTTCATGCGCCACATCATCATGAAGCTGCCGGGCGAGGCGCAGGAGGAGTACGTGTACATGGTGCCGTTCACGCCGCGCGGGAAGGACAACCTGGCGGCGTGGATGGTGGCGCGGAACGACGGCGCCGAGTACGGGAAGCTGCGGGTGTACCGCCTGTCGCGGCAGACGCTGGTCTTCGGCCCGACGCAGATCGAGAACCGCATCAACCAGAACACCGAGATCTCGCAGCAGGTGTCGCTGTGGGACCAGCACGGCTCGCAGGTCATCTGGGGCGACCTGCTGGTGATCCCGATCGGGACCTCGCTGCTCTACGTGCAGCCGCTCTACCTGCGGGCCGCGGGCGGCAAGATCCCGGAGCTGAAGCGCGTGGTCGTCGCCTACCAGAACGAGGTCGCGATGGCGGAGACGCTCGACGCGGCGCTCGGCGTGCTGTTCGGCGGATCGGCGTCGCCGCGCGTCGAGGCCGGGCCCGCCGCCGCGGCGGCTTCGGCGGGCGAGACGCTGCAGGCGCTGGTGGCCGAGGCGCGTCAGCACTACGCCGACGCGATGGCGGCGCAGCGGGCCGGCGACTGGGCGCGGTACGGAACGGAGATCAAGGCCCTGGGCGAGGTGCTCGAGCGCCTCGGCGCCGCGCGGGGACGGTAGGCCGGCTCAGGTCTCCCGGAACGGGCGCGGCACCAGCAGCGGCCGGTACCGATACTGGTCGATCACCGCCTCCAGCGCCTTGAGGCGGCGGAACAGCATCACCCGGGCCTGCTGGTGCTGGGGGTTGAAGCCCTGGCCGGTGGGCCCGAACTCCAGGGCTCCGGTGGGCGCGTCGAAGCCCGCCACGTCGGCCGGCGCGAACCGGCCCTTGAGGCGCGCCCGCACCTCCGCGTACCAGGTGCTCAGGTCGGCCGTCCACTGCTCCTGCTGCACCAGGTCCGCCACGTCCCGCTGCAGCAGCGCATCGCCGGTCGCCGCGAGCACCACCAGCGCATCCACGTCGTCCTGGCGCGCCTCCCGGATCTGCCCCGGCGTGAGGTGCGCGCGCTCCTCCGCGCGGACCCTGGCCATGCCGCGTCCCACGTTGAAGAGGAACACCCCCGCGAGCACCACGAAGTAGCCGATCACGATGTTGGGGATGGTCACGTTCGACATGATGACCGTCAGGGCCACCCCGGACACCACGGCCCTGACGCCCAGCCACGGGCGGGTCTGCTTCCAGGCGCGCTGCAGGACCAGGCGGGAGTGCTTCACCTCCCTAACATACCGCGCGCCGCCTCAAAGGTGAGGGTGCCGCGAGCGGAGCGCGCGACGCCGAAGGGCGGCAAAGTGCTGCGCCGGGCGGCGTTCCCGGTGCGCCGACCGGCTGCGGGACCGGGCGCGGCCGGGCGCTGCGCCAGCCTCCGCCGGTCAGTCCAGACGCCAGCGCCAGGCGAGGCCCACGTGCACCAGCACGTCGGCCTGAAAGCCGCGCTCGACCGGCTGGCCGGAGGTGTCCCTCGTGTCGAGGTGATAGAGGAGCGAGGTCGCCCCGAGGCTCGCCGTCACGCGACGACCGAAGTGCAGGTCGCATCCCAGCCCGAGCACTCCCGCGAACGGCGTCGACACTCCGCTCACGGCGTCCGCGTAGGCCTGCCCTCCGCGCCGCTCCATGCCGACACCGGCGCTGAGCCAGAACGGGATGCCCGCCGGACCCGGACGGTACACGGCCTGCGCCGCCGCGGCGACGACCGTCGCCGTGTTGGGCGGCGACGGGGAGCACGGGACGCAGCACATGCAGGGAGGGTAGAGGCCCCCGCCGAAGCGGCTGTTTCTGACGGCACCCTGGAGCTCGATGGCGAAGCGCGGGGTGAGCCAGAAGCGCCCCTCGGCGCCCCACGCCAGTCCTCTCGTGTCGCTCGCCGCGGCCGGCACGGCGGCCGAGAAGACGTCGTGCCGGCCCACCGGGGCGAACAGCGCCACCAGGGGGCCGATCTCCACGCTGGCCTGGGCCGCGGCCGGCTCCGGCGCGAGCACGCCAGGCACCACGGTCAGGAGGACGAGCCAAGCCCGGTGTGACATGGCGCTCGCCGCCATCGAGCGGAGCTTCATCGGAGTCTCCTCCCCCACGCGCCCACGGACCGTTGCGCGCCGCGCCGCCCGAGTGGTACAAGTCCACCGGGACGTCGCCGCCGCGCCGTCCGCGTGCCGGCACAGAGCTGGACCCACCACGGCGCGGTGTCGTCACCGCCGGCGGTGACCGATTCCCCCGGGCGAGGGTCTGGATGAGAGACGACGAGCCGGACGGAGCGCTGGTGCGCCGCGTGCTGGAGGGCGACACCGAAGCGTTCGCGGGACTGGTGGCGCGGCACCGGGACCGCGGGCTCCGGTTCGCGGCTTCGATGCTCGGGGACGCCGCCGAGGCTGAGGAAGCGCTCCAGGACGCGTTCGTCCGCGCATACCGGAGCCTGCGCACCTGCCGGGATCCGGACCGGTTCGGCGCTTGGCTGCTGCAGATCCTCGTGAACCGGTGCCGCACGCGCGGCGCGGGGCGCCGGCGCCGGGCGCGGCTGTTCGTGGGCGACGACGGGGCGCTCGAGCGGGCGGCGGCGCCCGCGGGCGCGGACCCGGAGTGGCGCGAGGAGATCGACCGGGCGCTCGCGCGGCTGGATCCGCCGCAGCGGGAGGCGTTCCTGCTCAAGCACGTGGAAGGACTGGACTACGAGGAGATGACGCGGCTCACCGGCGCACGCGTCCCGGCGCTGAAGATGCGGGTGAAGCGGGCCTGCGACCGGCTGCGGATCCTGCTGGGGGAGGTGCCACGATGACCGGATCCGCCGACGATCCGCTAATCGCGCGCATTGCCGAGGCGCTGCGGCGGCCGCGTGCGGTGCGCCCCGGCTTCGAGGCCCGGGTGATGGCGGCGGTGCGTGCCGCTCCTCCACGGCTGCCGGCGCGGGCCTGGGCGTGGCTGCGCGAGCCCCGCGTCCTCGCGGTTTCACCTCTCGCCGGCGCGGCGGCGGCCGCCGTCCTCGCCGGCATCGTGATCGCCGGCGCGTGGAGCGCGACGCGCCTCGCCCGTGCCGGAGGCGGCGCGGAGCGCGCCGCGGCGCCGACCGCCGGCACGGCGGCGGTGGTGAGGTTCGTGCTGGCGGCGCCGCGGGCGCGCACGGTGTCGCTCGCGGGGGACTTCGACGGCTGGGACCGCTCGCGCCTGCCGATGCGGCGCGAGGCGGCGGGCATCTGGACGGTGGACGTGCCGCTGGCCCCTGGCCGTTACGACTACGCGTTCGTCGTGGACGGCGGGAGGTTCGTCGCCGACCCGGCGGCGCCGCCGGCCGTGGGAGACGACTTCGGCCGGCCCACCTCCGTGGTGACGGTCGGCGGCGGCGCGGCGCGCGTCGCGGGAGGATCGCTGTGAACGTTCGCGTGGCTCGGATCGTGCTGGCGCTCGGCGCTCTCGCGTCACCGACGCTCGCGCGAAGCCAGGTCGAGCGGCTCGCGGGCCGGATGGACGAGGGCACCCGCGCCGCGGTCGTCGCCGTCGTGGACTCGGCGCGCGCGGCCGGCGTGCCGGCGGAACCCCTGGTCAACAAGGCGCTCGAGGGCGCGAGCAAGGGCGCCGACGGCGCGCGCATCGTGACGGCAGTGCGTGCCCTCGCCGCCGACATCGGGCGCGCGCTCGCGGCGCTGGGCCCGTCGGCCACGGCACCCGAGCTGGTGGCGGGCGGCGCCGCGCTCCGGGCCGGCGTGCGACCGGCGTTCCTCGAGTCGCTGCGCGGGCGCTATCCGCGCGAGTCGTTGATGGTGCCGCTCGCGGTCATGGCGGATCTCGTCGCGCGCGGCGTCCCCGCCGACACCGCGGGTGAGTCCGTGCTCGCGCTCATGCGCGAAGGGGTGCGGGACGCCGAATTGGTGGCGTTCCGCCAGAGCGTCGAGCGCGACATCGCCCTGGGCGCCCCGGCCGGCGGAGCCGTCGCCGTGCGCCTGGCCGGCACCGTTCCCGCCGTCGCGGGCGTCACGCCGCATTCAACGCCGCGGAAGCCGTAGCGGGATCGCGACCGTGCGACCACGCACGGCACGGCTCCTGGCCATCGCCGTGTGCGCCGCGGCGCGGGCCGCGCCCTGCGCGGCCCAGGTCGAGGCCGGCGTCGACGCGGCGGCGTCCTGGATCAAGTACGAGGGCTTTCTCGGCTCGGGCGCCGCGAGCGTGTCCCCGTCGCTCGCCTGGCGCTCGGTCCGCACCACGCTGACCGCGCGCGGGACCTTCCTCGTCTTCGAGAGCGGCAACACCAGCATCCAGGGCCTCGTGGCCGGCAGCGCGTTCTCGCCGCCGGCGGGGCCGCTGCGCGTCGAAGCCCTGGGAGAAGCGGGCGCCAGCTCGTACGTCGGCTTCGCGCGCTTCGCGCACCTGCTCGGCCGCCTGCGGGTGCACGCGCTGGGCGGTCCCTGGGGCGCGTGGGCGGGCCCGCTGCTGGGCACGGTCTCGATCGCCGGGGTCGCGCACGGAGCGACGGGCCTGGAGGCCGGAGCGTGGACCCGGTGGTCGACCGGCGCGCTGGAGCTGGCGTGGACGCACGTCGCGGTCGCGGACACCGCCTACGACGATTTCGTCGCGCGGGCGCGCTGGCAGCCCGGGGCCCTCGACCTGTCGGGCGCCGTGGGCTCGCGGGCCGCCGGCCGGGGCGGCGCCCCGTCCAGCTACGGGGAGCTGTCGGTCGCCCTGCGGCTCACCGGGCCCGTGGCACTGATCGCGTCGGCCGGCGAGTACCCCAGCGATCCGGTCGGCGGCAGCGTCGCCGGACGCTACGTGACCGCGGGCCTGCGCCTCGCGCGGCAGGCGGCACGCCGGCCCGCGGTGGTCCGCGCCTTCGCGGCGCCGGCGCCCGTGCCCGCGCCGCCGCCGTCCCCCGTCGGCGCCGCGGTGTCGGTCGAGCGGCACGGCGATCTCGCCGTCCTCGTCGTGCGCGCCGACGGCGCGCGTCTCGTGGAGCTGATGGGAGACTTCACCAGCTGGCAGCCCGTCGCCCTCGAGCCGGGCAGCGACGGCCGGTGGCGATTCGAGACCGGCCTGACGACCGGGATGTACCGGTTCAACGTGCGCGTGGACGGCGGGCCGTGGGGCGTGCCCACCGGCGTGGCGGCCGCCGCGGACGAGTTCGGAGGCAGCGTCGGCGTGGTGGTCGTCCCCTAGGTCGGGCGCGGCGCCGGCGAACCCCCGACTTGACAGGCGGTTGCGCCACTTTTTACGATTCCGAGCAACGACCGTTACACGCGGGGACCTCGAGCCGATGCACGCACCGGCTATTCGTCAATTGCGTTCGCCATTCGCTCTGGTGGGAACCACCTGCCTGGACGCGAGCGACGCCTGCTCCATGGGGGCGGGGGCGGGGGCGGACCGGGCGTGCCTGAATTGTCCGGAGAGGATCCCGTAAGGAGTCACACCGCTGGGTGGCAGGAAGACGGGCAAGCGCCCCCCCCGGAATGGCTCCGGCGGGGGGCGCTGACGCGTTGTGGCACTCGGTCGCAGTGGACGGGTCTCGAACGTGAGGTGAAGGACTCATGTACCTGAGAAGCAGCTTGTCGCCGAGACAGTACCTGCTGGCGAGCGACTTCGACCAGACGCTGAGCTTCAACGACTCCGGCATCGTCCTGAGCGAGCTGCTCGGCCTCTCGAGCTTCCAGGACAAGGTCGCGGGGCTCTCCGACAGCCACCTGGTGCAGCAGGGCGCCGAGCTTTCGTACCTGCTGCTGCACGATCCGGAGTATCGCCGGGTGCGGAAGGCCGACCTCCTCGAGGTGGGCAAGCGGGTGCGGCTGAAGCAGAACCTCCGCCTGCTGCTGCGGGTGCTCGAGCAGCTCGAGGGATACCGGTTCGAGTTCTACGTCATCTCCGCGGCGCCCGAGGAAGTCATCCAGTCCGCGCTGGAGGGGATTCTCCCCGAGGACCACATCTTCGGGACGCGCTTCCGGTACGATCCCACCAGCGGCGAGATCGCGTCCATCGTCCGCGTGCCGGCCGGCTACGGGAAGGTGGCCGTGCTCGAGGAGCTGCGGGCGCAGATCCCGGTCAGCTCCGACCGGCTCGTGTACGTGGGCGACGGCAGCTCGGACGTCCACGTGATGCTGCACGTCAACCGCCTCGGCGGGCTCACCGTCGCCGTGTCGAGGAACGAATACCTCGCGCCGATCGCCCGGCGGACCGTGCTGAGCGACGACGCGCTGAGCGTGCTCGTCCCGGTCCTCGAGGAAATCGTCGGGATGGACAGCGGCGGCGTCCGCGCATTGTTCGAGTCCCACGGCTTCGTGCTCCAGGAGTGGGACAAGGTCCGGACCGACTCGCTGACCATCCGCCAGAGCGCGGCCGCGCCGGCCGTCGCCGCCGGATGATCGACCTCCTCGGATGGGTCGCGACGGCCCTGTTCGCCGGCTCGTACCTGCTCAAGCAGCCGGTGGCGCTGCGCAGGACGCAGGCGCTGGCCGCCGGGCTGTGGATCGTCTACGGCGCGGTCATCCACGCCGCGCCGGTCGTGGCCGCGAACCTGATCGTGGCATTCCTGGCGCTGTGGTCGTCCTTCGCAAGGCAGGGCCCGCGGCCGGCGCCGGAGACAAGCGCCGACCGCGAGACGCCGCCGCCCGGCACCTAGACCTGAAGGTCCGGCCCGCCTGATCCTCCGGAAGACCCCGCCCTGCAAGATCCCGTAGGCCATCGTCGCCCGAGATGCCTCAACTGTGCGAAACGGCACAGCCCCCGACCCGTGGCATATGTGCAACGATGTTGACAGCCTGTTGACAACTCCGACCGACACGTTAGTAATGGCGCGCAGCTCATTGGGGGGCAGGAGGTTAGCGATGGTGGATATCGCGGGACCCTGGGCCTGCGCTTCGATCGGCGACCGTGGCTATGCGAATTCCGAGGTCCTCGTCTCAACGGAGTGGGTCGCCGAGAACCTCGCCGATCCGAAGTTGCGCCTGCTCGAGTGCGACGAGGACGTGCTTCTCTACGACACGGGCCACATCCCCGGCGCGGTGAAGCTGGACTGGGTGCACGAGCTGAACGCGCCGGTGGTGCGCGACTACCTGTCGAGGGAGCGGATGCAGCGGCTGCTCCGGTCCAAGGGCATCAGCGCCGACACGACCGTGGTGCTGTACGGGGACCGGGACAACTGGTGGGCGACGTTCGCCTTCTGGGTGTTCCGCCTGTTCGGACTCGACCATCTCAACCTCAAGCTGATGGACGGCGGCCGGGGGCGCTGGGCCGAGCAGGGCGGCGCCCTGTTCAGGGACGTGCCGCGCTACGCGGAGGGCGACATCGCGGTGGGGCCCCGGAACGACCGCGAGATCCGGGTGTTCCGCGACGGCGTGCTGGCCCACGTGGCGGAGCACCGTCCGCTGGTGGACGTGCGCAGTCCGGAGGAGTTCCGGGGCAACCGCGTGTTCCTGCCCGACTGCCCGGACGAGGGGGCCGTGTGCGTCGGGCACATTCCGGGCGCGCTGAACATTCCCTGGGGGCGCGCGGTCGACGCGGACACGCACTGCTTCCGCCCGGCGCCGGAGCTGAAGGCCGTCTACCGGATCGAAGGTGGACTCAAGCCCGACGACGACGTGATCACCTACTGCCGCATCGGCGAGCGCTCCTCGCACACCTGGTTCGTCCTGACGTACCTGCTGGGCTTCAAGCGCGTGCGCAATTACGACGGCTCGTGGACGGAGTGGGGCAACCTGGTGGGGGCGCCGATCGAGCGCTCCTGATCTCCGGCGCTGCTTCCGTGCCCGGGCGCTCCGCCCGTCGCGCGCCGCGATGCGCCGGAGCATCGCCGAGCCCGTAGCATTCCGATCAACCCACTCACATATTTGGGCAGCCCGTAACCAGGGGAAACGCGCGTGGGAGCTCGTCCGTCGGCGCAGCGCTTCGTGCTCGGCACCGCCCTCCTCGCCCTGGCCGCGACGGGATGCGTGAAGGACAACACGTCGTCGGTCACGGCCACGCCGAAGGACGCGGCGTTCGTCGGCTACAGCGACCCCGCCACGAAGCAGACGGTCTGCGGCAACTGTCACGTCGACCGCCAGCAGGACTGGCAGGTCACGCTGCACGCCAGCGCCTGGAAGGACCTGCAGGCGAGCGGGCACGCCACCGCGTCGTGCGACGTGTGCCACACGACCAACGGCGCGACCAACCTGGGCGCGGACTCGGCGGGCTACTTCGCCGTCTCGGGCAACGCCAAGCCGTACTACGAGGACGTCCAGTGCGAGTCGTGCCACGGCCCGGGGGGCGCGCACGTTTCCGCGCCGGACGAGACGCAGCCCCAGGCGTCGATCCACGCCGACACCGCGTCGGTCAACGGCTGCGGGACCTGCCACACCGGGACGCACGAGCCGTTCGTGGACCAGTGGCGGCAGTCGGGCCACGGGTCGGTGGAGCCGGCCGCCAACGGCAACGCGTCGTGCGTCGGCTGCCACTCGGGCCAGGGCGCGCTGGCGCGCTTCGACACCAAGGCCAACTACATCGAGGCGACCAGCAGCACCTGGGAGCCGATCGTCTGCTCGGTGTGCCACGATCCGCACGGGAGCAGCAACCCGCACCAGCTGCGCTACCCGATCAGCACCGCGGACCTGTCGACCAACCTGTGCATGCAGTGCCACTACCGGCGCGCCAACCCCGATCCGACCACCTCGCGCGGCGCGCACTCGCCCCAGGGTCCGATGCTGCTCGGCGAGGCCGGCTGGATCCCGCCGAACTTCCAGTACGCGTCGGCGCAGCAGGCGTCGACCCACGGCACCGGGGCCAACCCCAACCTGTGCGTGACGTGCCACATGGAGTTCTACGACGTCACCGACAAGGCGACGGGCGCGTTCGTGCTGCACTCGGTCGGCCACCTGTTCCGCGCGATCCCGTGCACCGACTCGACCGGCGCGCCGGTGTTCGCCGACAGCTGTCCCGACACGCAGCGCCGGTTCAACGCGTGCGCGACCGGCGGCTGCCACGCCACCACGGCGCAGGCGCTGGCGGACCGGCAGGTGCTGATCGCCCGGCTCACCAGCGAGATCAACGTCCTGTGGATCGACGCCAACCACAACGGCGTGCTGGATTCCTTCCCGGTGGACTCCGGGCTGCTGGCGATCGTCATGCAGAAGACGCCGGGCGACTTCTCGACGACGGGCGCCGGGGCGAACACCATCACCGTCGGCGAGGGCGCCTGGTTCAACTGCGACCTGATCAACCGGGCCGACGGCTCGTTCGGGGTGCACAACCCGATCTACGCCGAGGCGCTGCTCCTCGGCAGCACGGCGGCGGTGCGCGCCCAGTACACGTACCTGCCGCCGGCGCCGCCGGCGGAGGCCGCGTACGCGCAGGCCCGTGCCCGCGCGGTGGGATTGAGACCCTAGCCGGTCACGGGCTGGGGAGTTCTCGTGGGACGCCGCCGCCGATGCGGCGGTGAACGACCTATCCTGGGGAGGGTGACATGACGGTGCGCGCGTTGATCGCGTGCGGAATCGTGACGGTGCTGGCCGGAGCGCGACCCGCCGCGGCGCAGCAGGTTCATACGCCGCCGCAGATGCTGCATCCGGCGGCCGGGAAGGCGGACTGCTTGAGCTGCCACGGCGCCGGGGCGAACGCGCACATCATCAGCGTCCCCGCCTCCCATCACTTCGCCAACGGCGCGTGCGGGATGTGCCACAAGCCGGGCACGACGACGCCGCCGGCGATCAAGCACGCCGTCGACGACGCGCACGCGAACTGCCGGCAGTGCCACGTCCAGCCCGCCGCCGGCGCCACGACCTCGGTGGCCGCACCGTCCGGCGCCCCGCAGGCGCCCGCGCCGCCCGCCTCGCACCAGGCGATCGACGAAGCCGTCTGCCGCCTGTGCCACGAGGCCAGCGCGGCGCCGCCGGCCGGGCCGGGGAGCGACTGAATCGGGAGCCCCCGGGCCCGACCGGGCCCGGGGGCGGTCGTCACGGGCGGGCCCTAGGCCGGCTCGTGCTTGAAGGCCACCACCGACAGCGGCGGCAGGACGAGGTCCAGTGACTGCGCGCGCCCGTGG
>DASPTN010000008.1:0-16259 GCA_035623395.1 Gemmatimonadales bacterium
TTGGCCGCCCGCGCGGCCTTGGCCTGCTCGAACTTGAACTTCCCGTAGTCCATGATGCGGCACACCGGGGGCCGCGCCGTCGGAGCTACCTCGACGAGGTCGAGCCCGCGGGCCTGGGCCGCCGCGAGCGCCTCGTCCACCGCCATGATCCCCAGCTGCGCCCCGTCGGGCGCGATCACCCGGACGGGACTGATGCGGATCATGCGATTGATGCGTACTCGGTTCTTGCTGTCCGGCGTTGGCTTTTCGAGAATTCGCAGCCTCCTGGGTCAGGGTCGAGAAACACGAAGCGGACTCCCGAGCCCTCCGGAGTCCGCCACAACGCCGCGCCCGCCCATGGCGGGAGCGAGACGCATGCGAGAACCCGAATCCACCACCCGCATCCGGGGGTCGGAGGGTGAGGAGCCACCGGCTCCTGCTTGTCGTTCGGCGTGGAAGCTAGGCGCCAACCCGCACCGCGTCAACGGGTTCGCTCCCGTAGCCGTGCTCCGCGTCCTCCGCCAGGCGCGCGCGCGCCACCACGGGGTCGTGCTCGAAGACCAGCTGCCAGTGCTCGCGCGCCGCGCGCGTCAGCAGGCGCTTCTTGGTCGCGAGCGTCACCAGCGGCTCCAGGTCGTAGCCCATGATCCATGCGGCGGGCAGGTGCGCCGCCGTCGGCACCAGGTCGGCGAGGAAGCAGGCGGCCTCGCCCGCGCTGCTGACCAGCACCGACTGGTGGTGCGGCACGTGCCCCGGGGTCGGGAGCAGGTGGATCCCCGGCAGCACCGCCAGCTCGCCCGACACCAGCCGGAACCGCCCCGCGGCCGCGACGGGGGCAAAGTTGGGCGGCAGGTAGCTCGCCGCCGTGCGCTCGTTGCGGTGCGAGGCGAAGTCCAGCTCCCCCTTCTGCACCACGTAGGTGGCGTTGGGGAACGCCAGCGCCGTCGCCCCGGCGCCGTCGAGGAACGTGTTCCCGCCCGCGTGGTCGAAGTGGAGGTGGGTGTTGATCACCCACTTCACCTCCGCGGCCGTGTGGCCCGCGACGTGGAGCGCGTCCTCGAGTGCCGTGGGGCCCGTGGTCCCCGCGTTCTCGACGGCGTAGATGTCCCGGAACTTCGCGCTCTCCTTGTTGCCCAGCCCCGTGTCCACGAGCACCAGGCCGTCGGGGTGCTCGACCAGCAGGCAGCGCAGCGCGAGCGGGATCCGGTTGCGCTCGTCCGGCTCGGCGCGCCGGGCCCACAGCGGCTTGGGCACCACGCCGAACATCGCGCCGCCGTCCAGCCGCTGCAGGCCGCCCTCCAGCGTCCAGCAGGCCAGCCGGCCGACCGTGAACCGTGTCGCGGCGGACCCCGGCACAGCGCCAGACCCCGCGGCCGGCGCGACGACCGCGTCCGGGGAAGGACGACGTCCCTCCGGCACGCGGCTCACGGCACCAGCGCCCGCAGCGCCGGCCAGGTGCCGATGCCGAGCGCCTCGGCCCGGCGCAGCAGCCGCCGCAGCACCGCCGCCGTCGCGAGCGCGTCGCCGCCGGCACGGTGACGGCGCTCCGCCTCGATGCCGAAGAAGTGCATCACGCTGTCCAGGTTGCGCCGCTCCAGCTCGGGCACCAGGGCCCGCACCATCCGCACCGTGCACAGGCGCTGCAGCCGGGGCGAGAGGCCGCCGGCACGCTCGATCTCCGCGCTCACGAACGCCCAGTCGAACCGCGCGTTGTGGGCGACGAACACCCGCCCGTTCAGGGCCGCGAGCACCTGGTCGGCCACCTCCTCGAAGCGCGGCGCACCTTCGACCATCGCGTCGTCGATGCCCGTCAGGGCGGCGATGAAGTGCGGGATCGGGACCTCGGGGTTCACCAGCGACTCGAAGGCCGGCGCGACGCGGTCGCCGTCCACGTGCACCACCGCGATCTCGGTCACGCGGTCGCCGGCCCGGGCCCGCATCCCGGTCGTCTCCACGTCGACCACCGCGTAGCCGAGGTCGGCGAGCGGGAGCGCGCCGAACGCCGGCTCCGGCACGGCGCACCAGCGGCCCTCCACGTCGATGGCGAACCGCGGATCGGCGCCGAGCAGCGCCGCGACCAGCCGCTCCGCCAGCACGCCGCGGGCGCGGGCGATCCCGAGCACCTCGTGCGCGATGTCGTCGGGCACCCGCGGCCCGCCGCTCAGGTACAGCACCGCGCGCTCGGCCAGGGTCGCCGTCACGGGTCGTCCCGCCGGAATCCGGCGGGCGGCGCGACGAACGCGGCGGGGGTCGGTTGGCGCACGTCCGGCGCGGCCGTCACGGGTCGTCGCGCCTGAGCGGCATCGTCATGCAGCGCGGGCCGCCGCCGCCCCGCACCAGCTCGCTACCCTTGATCGTCACCACCGCGCGATCACCCTCCGCCACGGCCGTCTCGCCCTTGAGCAGCTTGGCGCCGGACACCACCCGGAAGCCCGCGCGCTCCACCTCGCGGAGCGTGGCCTCGTTGCGGTCGTAGCCCACGATCACGCCGGGCCGCACGGAGACGAAGTTGCAGCCCGAGCCCCACTGCTCGCGCTCCTGGTCGGCGCGGTTGGAGCCGCCGCAGAACACGGGCTCGAGGGGCAGGCCCGCGGCCAGCAGCGCGGCGAACAGGTTCGGCATCTCCCGCACGCCGTCGTCGCCCCGGCGCCGGTGCAGCACCGCGAGCCGCTCCGCGCCAACGAAGTGGGGCGGCGAGACGACGCACAGCTCGCGGTCCACCTGCGTGAAGATCATGTCGAGGTGGATGGCCGTGGGCTCCTTGGGCAGCACCACCACGATCACGTCCGTCACGCCGCAGCGCGCGAACAGCAGCTCGGTGAGGAGGTCGAGCGCGGCCGGCGAGGAGCGCTCCGAGTAGCCGAGCACCACCAGGTCCGGACGCAGCGGGTGCACGTCCCCGCCCTCGAGCGTGTAGTTCGGGCGGCGCTCGTCGGAGCCGTCGTACAGCACGCCCGCGTTCTCGAACGCGGGGTGGTGGCGGAACAGGGCGGAGATCAGCAGCTCCTCGGTCCAGCGCACGCCGTAGCGCATCGAGCCGATGACCGCGTGCCCGCCGATCACCATCCCCACGTCGCGGGTGAAGAACAGGTTGGGGAGCGGCGGGAGCATGTAGCCCGCCTCGTTCAGCGCCGCGGCGATCGGACCCGCCTCCTCCATCGCGCCCGCCACCAGCACGTCCACCAGCGCGCTCACCGGCAGCTGCGCCAGGCGCTGCGCCAGCGCGTCGGACGGCACCACGTCGAGGGTGCGGCCCACCAGCTGCTCGCGCACCTCGGCGCGCTTGAGCACCTCGCCCAGCACGGCGCGCGTCTCCAGCACCTCCGCGAACAGCCGCAGCACCGCGACCAGCTGCCGGTGCTCGCGCCGGGCCTGCTCGAGGTCGATGACGTCGTCGTACAGGTAGTCGGCGCGCGTGCCCGGGGTCACCGCCAGCAGCTCCTCGCCCGGCGTGTGCATCAGGACCGCGCGCAGCGGGCCGATCTCGGAGGTGACGTGGACGGCGCTCACGGCTGGGCGTGGTGCAGCGCGTAGCTGAGGGCCTCGAGCTCGAGCGCCATGTTCACGTACGACACGGTGACGCCCGCCGGAACCGCCAGCGCAACCGGGGCGAAGTTGAGCAGCGCGCGCACGCCCGAGCGGACCAGCCGGTCGGCCACGCCCTGGGCGGCGTCCGCGGGCGTGGCGATCACCGCGATGTCGGCGGCCTCGGAGGCGAGGTCCGCCTCCATCCGCTCGGCGCTCCGGACGGCGACGCCGTCCACCTGCGAGCCGACGCGGGCCGGATCGGCGTCGTACACCGCGACCACGTCGAACCCGCGGGCGCGAAAGCCGGGGTACGCCGCCAGCGCGGCGCCGACCCGCCCCGCGCCCACCAGCACGACCCGGTAGCGGCGCACCAGGCCGAGGATCTCCCGCAGGCGCCCCGCGAGGCGCGGCACGTTGTAGCCCACGCCGCGCCGGCCGAACGACCCGAAGAACGACAGGTCCTTGCGCACCTGGGCCGGGGAGGCGCCGCCCCGCTCGGCGAGCGCGCCGGACGAGACGGTGGCGATCCCCTGACGCTCGCACTGGTCGAGGAACTGGAGGTACAGCGACAGCCGCCGCACCGTCGACGCCGCCACGTCGCGCAAGCCGGGCCTCGTGAAGGAATTCACGAAGCTAGACGGGGGCCCAATGCCCGAGCAAGGGCCACGAAGCGCTCGGGCGGGAGCACCTCGACCCGCGCCGCCGGGTCGACGCCGACCGTCTCGAGCAGGCCGGCCACCTCGCCACGCGCGACGCCGAAGGCCTCGCGCACCGAGCGGGCCAGTTGCTGGCGCCGCCGCTGGAACAGCGCCTGGATCACGCCGCGCACGCGGCGCTCCTCCTCCTCGGAGGCCACCAGCGGCCGGGCGCGGGGCGTGAGCCGCACCACCGCCGAGTCGACCCGCGGGCGCGGCCGGAACGCGCCGGCCGGCACGCCGAACAGGCGCTCCACGTCGGCCACGAGCCGCACCCCGGCCGTGAGGGCGCCGTAGCCGCGCGAGCCGGCCGACGCGGCGAGGCGCGCGGCGACCTCGGCCTGCACCAGGAACACGATCCGCTCCGGCCGCGGCGGGCGCAGCGCACGGTCGATGAGCGGCGAGGTGATCCGGTAGGGGATGTTGCCGCACACGACCGTGGCGCGCGGCCACGGCACCTTCAGCGCGTCGCCCGCCACGACGGTGACGCCGGTGCCGCCGCACTCGGCGGCCAGCTCGGCCGCCAGCGCACGGTCCGTCTCGATGGCGACGACCCGGCGCGCGCGGGCGGCCAGCTCGCGGGTCAGGGTGCCCTTCCCCGGGCCGATCTCGAGCACCACGTCGCCGTGGCCGGCGACGGCCGCCGCCGCGATCCGGCTCAGGATGGACGGGTCGAACAGGAAGTGCTGGCCGAGCCGCGCCCCCACGTCAGCAGCGCAGCAGCACGAGCGTGCGGTCGTCCTCGGCGACGTGGCCGCAGAAGGCCGCCACGTCCTCGAAGACGGCGTCCACGATCTCGGCGGCGGGCCGCGCCTCGTGGCGTCGCACGGTTTCCAGCAGTCGCTTCTCGCCGTAGCCCTCGCCCGAGGGACTGCGCGATTCGGTCAGGCCGTCGGTGAACAGGCACAGCAGGTCCTCGCGGCTGCGCCACGGGCACTTCGCCCCGCCGATCACGCCGCCCGGCGCGAGGCCGAACGGCGGCGCGGTCGCCCGCAGCCGTCGCGGAGCGCCTCCGTCCACCGGCAGCAGGAAGGCGTACGGGTGGCCGGCGTTGGCGTAGGTCAGCGTGCCCTGCTCCGAGTCCACCACGCCGTAGAACAGCGAGATGAACATCTCGGTACGGGTCAGCTCGTCGCCCATCACGCCCAGGAGCCGGTGCAGCGCCTCCTGCGGCGTCGGCGCCGACTGCGCCACGACGGTCGCGGCCGAGATGGCGTTCGCCATCAGCAAAGCCGCGCCGATGCCGTGGCTCGACACGTCGCCGATCAGCACGCCGAGGCGCCTGGCGCCGAGCGGCACCAGCTTGTAGAAGTCGCCGCCCACCGACTCGGCCGGCTGGCACCGCGCGCCGACGTCGCCGGCGGAGGCCAGGAGCGACGGTCCCGGCAGCAGCGCCAGCTGGAGGTGATGGGCCAGCTCGAGCTCGGTCGAGAGCCGCTCGCGGCTGCGCTCCTCCCGCACCAGTCGCGCGTTCTCGATCGCCGCGCCGACCTGGCTTGCGATCGCGGTCACCAGCTTCTGGTCGCCTGCCGAGAAGGCGTCCTCGCCGAGCCGGTCCGTCAGGTTGATGACGCCGACCGGCCGCGGCGGCCCGCCGGCGCCCGCGTAGAGAATCGGGACCGAGAGGAACGACTCGCCGCGATAGGTCCGCCCGCCCGGGCAGCCCGGGCTCGGAGCGGTGTCGCGCGGGTCGTAGGAGATCGGCGCGCTGTCCCGGAACACCCGGGCCGCGACGCTGCACTCGTCGTCCACGCCGACCGGGGCGAGCTGCGCGACGTCGAGGCCGCGGCCCGCCACCACCCGCAGCACCGCCGCGTCCGGGTCGTAGGCCATGATCGACGCGCGGCGGGCCCCGACGACGTCGGACACTTCCTTCACGATGACCCGCGCGGCCTCCTCGAGCCGCACGGTGCGGCCGAGGACCTCGCTGATGGTGTAGAGGAGGTTGATCTCCTCGTAGCGGCCGGCCAGCTCGGAGGCGACCTGGCCCGCCTCGCGCTCGGCCGCGAAGTGCTCGGCCATCAGCTGCGCGGCGGCGTGGGCGCGGGCGGGCCGGGTGGCGGCGTCGCTCTTGTCGGGTCCCAGCTGCACCCAGGTGCCCGGCACGCCGGGCACGGGCTCGAGCCACGCCCGGCCGCTGCGGGTGTCGAGCACGTGCCCCTGGTCGCCGTCCAGCTCCGGCCACCAGGCGCCGTGCTCCCCGGTGAGGGACACGCCGCGGACGCGGTCGGCCTCCGACCGCCACAGGCGGACGGCCCCGCCCGTCAGGTCGCGAAGTGCGGCGAGAACGGCATCCAGGCGGCTCAGGTGCGCCGCAGGATCATGCAGATGGAGTTCCCCGTGTCGTTGAAGCGCACCTCGTCCACCAGCTGGCGGATGAGGAACACGCCGCGGCCGCAGGGCCGCAGCCGGTTGGCGGGCAGCGTCGGATCGGGCAGGACCTGGTAGTCGAACCCCTCCCCCTCGTCGGTGACCTCCATCTCGACGGCATGGCGGCCGAACAGCACGCGCAGGGCGACCCCTTTCGAGTCGTCCTCGCCGTTGCCGTAGAGAATCGCGTTGACGAGGGCTTCCGACAGCGCCACGCGGAGGTTGAAGCGGACGCTGTGCCGGTCGACGAACCGCTCCTCGAGGTGCCGGGCGACCACGTCGACCACGTCCTCGACCAGCCGGATGTCGCTGGGGAGCGTGAGCCGCAGCTCCGCCTCGAGGCCCTCGGCCTGCCGCCCGGGATCGGGCGCGGTGAGCAGCGGCTGGACGGCGAGCCTCACGCGGACGCTAGAAGGCCGCGAGCGCCTGGTCGGCCGAGTCCGCGATGGCGAACAGGGTGTCGAGCTTGGTCAGCTCGAACAGCGTCTTCAGGTCCTCGTTCAGGCCGGCCAGCCGGAGGTCGCCGCCCTCGTCGCGGATCTTCTTGGAGAGCGAGACCAGCACGCCGAGCCCGGACGAGTCGATGTAGCCGGTGCGGGTGAAGTCGATCAGGAACTTGCGGTCGCCCGCCTCCAGCGCGTCGAGCACCCGCTGCTTCAGCTCCTGCCGGTTGCCCACGATGAGCTGGCCGTCCACGTCGATCACCAGGACGCCACCCTGCTTCCGCACGTTGAAGGCCATCACTCCTCCGAGGTGGGCTCGTCCGCGACGCCGGACGATTGCAGCAGCGCGATGGCGGAGACCAGGACGATGTCGTCGGCCGTCGCGCCGCGCGAGAGATCGGAGCACGGCCTGCGGAGCCCCTGGACGATCGGCCCGAGGGCCCGCGCAGGCGCGATGCGCTGTACCAGTTTGTACGCAATGTTCCCGCTGTCAAGGTCCGGGAATACCAAGACGTTAGCGCGTCCGGCCGCGGTGCTCCCGGGGGCCTTCCGCGCGGCGACCGCCTCCACCAGCGCGGCGTCGGCCTGGAGCTCGCCGTCGGCCCGGATCCGCGGCTCCAGCTCCCGGAACCGCTCGAGCGCGCTCCGGACCCGGTCCACGCTCTCCCCTTCGGCGCTGCCGCGCGTGGAGTGCGAGAGGAACGCCACTACCGGCTCGTCGCCGACGACCCGGCGGCGGTCGCGCGCCGCCGCCACGGCGATCTCGGCGAGCTGCTCGGCCGTCGGATACTGCACGACGCCGCAGTCCGCGAAGGTCAGCACGCCGTACGACGCGGTCACCATGTAGAAGCAGCTCGAGACGGTCCGGATGCCCGCCGCGGGGCCGACCGCCCACAGCGCGGCGCGCAGCACGTCCGCCGTGGCGTGCGTGGCGCCGCCGACGGTGGCGTCGGCCTCGCCGAGCGCGACCAGGCCGGCCGCGAAGCGCAGCGGGTCGCTCGCGAGCGCGAGGCCGGCCTTCCGGTCGGGAACCTTGTCGGGCTTGCGGGCCGCGAGGAGATCGGCCACGGCGCCCAGGCCCGGATCGGCGGCCGGGTTGCGCACCGAGACCAAGGGCGCCTCGCGCGCGGCCCAGGCCGCGGCCTCGTCGCCGCCGAGCACGGTCACGGCCGCCAGGCGGGAGGCGGCCGCCGCCCCCGCCGCCTCGCGCACCCGCTCGTCGTCGCCCTCCGAGAGCACCAGCCGCCGCCCGGCGCGGCGGGCGCGCTCGAGCAGCGTCTCGAGGAACGAGCTCAACGGCCGGAGCGGCGGAACTTCGCGGCCAGCGCCTTCGCGACCGTCGGGTGCACCAGCCCGCCGACGTCGCCGCCGAAGCGGGCCACCTCGCGCACCAGCGAGCTGGACAGGTAGGTGAGATCGAAGGCGGGCACGAGGAACAGCGTCTCGATGTCCGGCGCGAGCTTCCGGTTCATCAGCGCCATCTGGTACTCGTACTCGAAATCGCTGACGTAACGCAGGCCGCGCACGATGAGGTGGGCCCCGATCCCGCGCGCGAAATCCACCAGCAGCCCGTCGAACGTGCGCACCTCGAGCTGCCGGGACCTGCCCAGCACGGCGCGCACCAGCCGCACGCGCTCGGCGGTGGTGAACAGCGGCTGCTTCCCGACCTGGGTCGCGACGGCGACGACCACCCGGTCGGCGATGTCGAGGCCGCGCCGGATCAGGTCCTCGTGGCCGTGGGTGATCGGGTCGAACGAGCCGGGATAGACGGCGAGTCGCGTCATGGCGCCTCGAGAAAGGTGAGTACGGTGCGGCCGTAGCGGCGCTCCTCGCCCGGCCCCACGTCCTCGTGCACGTCGTGCTCGACGCCGAGAATGCGCGCGAACGGCCGCGCGCGGAAGAGGGCGGCGATCCGGGACGCGTGCCCGGTGGTGTACGGCGGGTCGGCGAAGGCCACGTCGTAGGCCAGGGCGGCGAGCCGGGCCGCGAAGCGCAGCGCGTCGGCGCGGTGCACCCGTGCCCGGCCCTTCGCCACCGCGAGCGCCTCGAGGTTGCGGTGCAGCGCGGCGAGGCTGGGCGGCGACAGCTCGACGAAGTCGCACCGCGCCGCGCCGCGGCTCAGCGCCTCCAGCCCCATGGCTCCCGACCCCGCGAACAGGTCCACTACCGCGGCCTCCCGCAGCCGCTCGCCGAGGATCGCCATCCACGCCTCGCGCACCCGGTCGGTCGTGGGCCGCGCCCGCGCGTCGGGCGGCGGCTCGATGCGCCGGCCGCCCCACTCGCCCGCGACGATGCGCACGGCTAGGCCGCCTCGAAGGCCACCAGCCGTCCCTCGACCTCGTCGCGGCCCTGCCAGCGGTCGCGCTGCAGGCGGACCGCGGCCCGGAACGGCCCGCGCGAGCCCGCCACCACGCGCTCCACTTCCTCGCGCAGGTTGAAGGCGATGACCGGCAGGCGTCCGGCGCCGTCCGCCAGGAGCAGGCGCACGTGGTCGTCGCCCACGGGGCGCGGCGCGCCCTCGAGCCGCAGGTTCTCCAGGCCGAACACCGCGCCGGGGTTGCCCATCCCGGTCGGCTCCAGCCAGTGCAGCGCCCGCTCCAGCTCGAGGGTCAGGTCGCGGACGCCGACCACGGCGTCGACCCGCTGGCTCGGCACCAGCTCGCCCGGCGGCACCTGCGCGGCGCACGCCCGGTTGAACGCGTCGCGGAACTCGGCCAGCCGCCCGCGCCGCAGCGTGATGCCGCCGGCCATCCGGTGCCCGCCCCACTTGTCGAGCAGCGGCGCGCAGGCCGCGAGCGCGTGGTGCAGGTCGCAGCGCGCGACCGACCGTCCCGAGCCCTTGCCCAGGTCGCCGTCGAACGCGACCAGGATCGCGGGCCTCGCGATCCGCTCGACCACCTTCGACGCCACCACGCCGATCACGCCGGGGTGCCAGCCGTCCCGCGCGAGCACGACGCCGGCGTCGCGCGCCGGGTCGAACGCGGCGCCCAGCTCGTCGAGCGCCTCGGCCAGGGTGCGCTGGTCGAGGGCCTGCCGCTCGCCGTTCTGGCGCTCGAGCTGGGTCGCGAGCCCGTACGCCTCGGCGTCGTCGTCGGTGAGCAGGAGCCGCAGGCCGTCTGTGGCGTCGCCGACCCGTCCCGAGGCGTTGAGGCGCGGACCGAGCACGAAGGCCAGGTGCACGGCGCGGATCGGCGCCGTGCCCAGCCCCGCCGTGGTCACCAGCGCCGCGAGGCCGGGCCAGCGGCTCGCCCCCATCAGCCTGAGGCCCAGCCGCACCAGAATGCGGTTCTCGCCGGCGAGCGGGACGACGTCGGCCACGGTCGCCAGCGCGACCAGGTCCAGGCAGTGCCACGGCGCGCCCGCGCCCAGGCCGAGCGCCGGCGCGAGCAGCTGGGCGAGCTTGAAGGCCAGGCCCGCCGCGCACAGGTCGGGGAACGGATAGGCGCTGCCGGCGCGCCGCGGGTTCACAAACGCGTGCGCCGGCGGCGCCTCGGGGCCGGGCAGGTGGTGGTCCACGATCACCGTGTCGATGCCGGCGCCCCGCGCGTCGGCCACCGGCTGCACGGCCGTCGTGCCGCAGTCGAGCGCGAGGATCAGCGCCGCGCCGGCCTCCCGCGCGGCGCGGACGCCGGCCGCCGACAGGTCGTAGCCGTCGCGCAGGCGGTGCGGCACGAACGGAACGACGCGGGCGCCGGCCATCCGCAGGATGCGGGTCGCGATCGCGGCCGCGCACTGGCCGTCCGCGTCGTAGTCGCCGTGCACCAGGATGGTCTCGCCGCGCTTCACCGCGCCGGCGATCCGCTCCACGGCGGCGCCGGCATCGGGCAGCAGCGCCGGGTCGCACAGGTCGTCGCGGGAGGGCTTCAGGAACCGGCGCGCCGCGGGCGCGTCGGCGAGGCCGCGGCTCGCCAGCAGGGACGCGAACACGGCGGGCACGCCGAGGTCGCGCGCCAGGGCTGCGGAGCGTGCGGGGTCGGGCGGCGGCTCGATCTGCCAGCGCCGCGCCAGGCTCTCACCCCTCGGCATACAGCAGCACGCCGCACACCTCGCAGCCTTCGATGGACTGCCCCTGCTGGATGAGCACCCGCCGCTGCAGCGGCACCGCGGTGTGGCAGTGCCCGCACGCGTCCTTGTGGAGCGCGTACAGGGCGGCCGGCGCGCGCCCGCGCCGGATGCGCTCGTAGCGGGCGAGCAACGCCGGCTTGACGGCCTTGGTCGCCGCCTCCCGCTCGCTCTCCGCCACCTCGAGCTGCGCCGACAGCTCGGCGCGCTTGGCCGCCAGCTCGGCACGCGCGGCCGTCTGCCGGCCCACGACCGCCTCGTGCGCCTTGACCGCGTCCTTGACCTTCTTCTGCGTTTCGACGATCGCGTCGCCGCTGCGCAGGTACTCCGTCTCCTCCTTGACCAGCACGCTGCGCGCGAGGTCGAGCTCGGCCATCAGCGCCGAGGCCTCCTTCGCGCCGCGCACGTAGTCGAGCTGCTGGCGCCGCTGCTCCTGCATCCGCTTGTAGCCGGCGATGCGCGCCTCCAGCTCCGCCTTGCGCGTCTGCGCTCCCGTCGCCGCGCGCTCGCCGTCCTCCAGCGCCTTGGTGGCCGCGCCCAGCTCCTCGTCCAGCGCCGCCTCCGCCGGGAGGAGCGCGTCCAGCGACTTCTTCACCGCACCCACGTTCTTGTCGCGCTCCTGCAGCGCGAGAAGAGCCTCGAGATCAGGATGCACCGCGTCTCCTTTCCATGGCTTCAGTGCTTCGGTTCCCGCTGCGCCTTGAACGCCTTCCGGCCGAACCGCGGCTCGCTGGCGGCCGCCAGCTCCCGCTTCTCCTCGAGCAGCCGGGCCTTCTCTTCCTCCGGCGCGAGGTCGATCAGGCGATCGATCTCCGCGCGCCGCTCCTTGGACGGCCGGTCCTGCATCCACGACACGCACGATGCCAGCACGTCCTCGGCGCTCTGCTCCAGCGGCGGAAGGGCGGAGAGCTCCGCCCACACCGCCTGCGCCTGCGGCGGACCCGGCTGGTCTGCGCCCGCGTACAGCGCCTCAGCGATCGCGCGGTACCAGGGATGCCGGAACTCCCGGACCGGCAGCGCCTCGCGGGCGCGCGGCACCAGGTCGCGGCGCGCCAGCAGCAGCTGCACCAGGGTCCGCTCGATCGGCACCTCGGCGGGCCGGGCCTCCGGCGCGGCGCCGCCCTCCTCGCCGCGGGGCGCCGGCCCCTCCGCCCGCGCGCCCGCGCCGGCCGGCGCGCGCGCCTCCAGGCGCCCCACCTCGCGCTCCAGCACGTCCTTGGCCACGCCGCTCCAGGCCGCGGCGCGGGAGACGTACAGCTCCCGGGTGATCGGGTCCTGGGCCGCGCGGATCGTCGGCAGCAGGCGGTCGAGGGCCTCGCGCCGGCCTTCGAGGGTCTTGAGCAGGCCCTTGCGCTCGACCAGCTGGATCTTGCGCTCGAACACGTCGACCGCCTCGCCGAGCAGCGCCTGGAACGCCTCGGCGCCGCCCTTGCGGACCAAGGTGTCGGGATCCTCGCCGCCCGGCAGCGTGGCCACGCTCACGCTCGCGCCCTGGCGCAGCAGCTCGTCGGCGGCGCGGAACGTGGACTTGAGCCCCGGCGCGTCGGCGTCGTAGGCCAGGACCACGTGCCTGGTGTAGCGCCGCAGCAGGCGGGCCTGCTCCGGCGTCAGCGCGGTGCCGAGCGGCGCCACCACGTTCGCCACGCCCGCCGTCTGGAGCCGGATGGAGTCGAAGTACCCCTCGACCAGGATCGCCGCCTCCGCGGTGCGGATGGGGCCGCGCGCGCGGTCGAGCCCGTAGAGCAGCGTGCCCTTGTGGAACACCGGGGTCTCGGGCGAGTTGAGGTACTTGGGCTCGCCCTCGCCGATGATCCGTCCGCCGAAGCCGACGATGCGCCCGCGCACGTCGGCGATCGGGAACATCAGCCGGCCGCGGAACCGCGGGACCAGGGTCTGGTCGTCGCGCTCGACCAGCAGCCCCGCCTTCAGCACCACCGCGTCCTCGACGCCGAGGCTGCGCAGGCTCTCGCGCAGCTCCTCGCCCGCCGCCGGCGCGTAGCCCAGCTGGAACTCGTCGCGCACCGCCTCGTCGAGGCCGCGCGACTCGAGGTAGCGGCGCGCGCCGCCCGCGTCGTCGCCCTCGCGCAGCCGGCGCGCGAACCAGTCGGCGGCCGTGCCGAGCACCGAGTACAGCGGCTCGTTCGGGTCGGGACCGGCGCGTTGCACGTCGGGGACGACGATGCCCACCTTGGACGCGATCTCGCGCACCGCGGTGGGATAGTCCATCCCGAACTTCTTCATGTAGAACGTGAACACGTCGCCCGACTCGTGGCACACGAAGCAGTGGTACATCTGCTTGCGCGGCACCACGGAGAAGTTGCGGTGCGTGCCGCCGTGGAACGGGCACGGGCCGCGGAAGTCGCTGCCGGTGCGCTTCAGCTCCACGTGCTCGCCGATGATCGCGACCGGGTCGGCCGCGTCGCGAATCTGCTCGATCAGCTCGGGCGCGATCAAGGCAGGGTGTAGGGTGTAGGGGGTAGGGCGTAGCAGGTCACGAGGCGGCCTCCAAGGACGCCGCAGGCACGCGCACGCGCCGGCCGCGCACCAGCACCGTCGCCTGGTCGCCGCGCAGGCTTTCGAGGCTGCCCTCCACGCCCAGCGTCGCGATCCGCACCTTGGCTCCCGGCACGACCGGCCCGGAGGGTACCGCCGCCGCGGGCGCGGCCGGCGCCTGCGCGGCCACGCTCTCGGCCGCCGCCACCGCCGCGATGGCCTCCTCGACCAGGCGCCGCGCTTCGCGCTGCTTCTGCTCCTGTTGCGCCACCGCGATCGCCTTCTCCACCTCGCCCCGCGCCTCGAGCAGGTATTCCTTCATCGCCCGCTTCCCCGCCCGCTCCAGCTCCTTCTCCGAGCGGCGGACCTCCTGCTCGCGCCCGGCCAGCTCGCCCTCGCGCCGCGCGAGGCGCGCGTCCCGGTTGTCGACCTCGGCCGCGCGCGCCGCCAGCTCGCTCTCGCGGAGCGTCAGCTCCTGGATGCGCGACTCGAGACCGGCCAGCGTGGCCTCCAGCGTCCGCGTGCCCTCGGGCAGCGCCCGCTCGGCCTCGGCGAGCACCGCGGGATCGACGCCGAGCCGCCGGGCGATGGCGAGCCCGTACGAGCGGCCGGGGATGCCCTTGGTGAACCGGAACGTGGGCGTGAGCGTGGCGGCGTCGAACTGGAGCGACGCGTTGACGACGCCCCGCTCCTCGGCCGCCAGCTCCTTGAGCGCGCCGAGGTGGGTGGTGGCGAGCGTGGTGGCGCCGCGCGCCGCGAGCGCGCGCAGGGCGCTCGCCGCCAGGGCCGCGCCCTCGGCCGGATCGGTGCCGGTGCCCAGCTCGTCCAGGAGCACCATCGACCCCTGGTCGGCGCCCTCGAGCACCTCGCGCAGCGCCGCGACGTGCGCGCTGAAGGTGGAGAGGCTCTCCTGGATGCTCTGGCGGTCGCCGATGTCGGCGAACAGCGCCGCGAAGACCGGCAGCCGGGTGCCGGGGCCGACGGGAGGCACGACGCCGCTCTGGGCCAGGGCGACGATCAGCCCCACCGCCTTGAGCAGCACCGTCTTACCGCCGGTGTTCGGCCCGGAGACCAGCACCACGCGCTCCTCCGGATCGAGCACAAGGTCGAACGCCACCACGTGGCGCTCCTCGCCAAGGAGCAGCGGATGGCGGCCCTTCACCACCGCCAGGGTGCCGGCGCCCCGCTCGACAACGGCGGGCCGCGAGGCGCGGGCGGCGAGCGCGAACGAGGCGCGCGCCGCGCAGCAGTCCACCGCCACCAGCATCTCGAAAGCAGCGGCGATCGGGTCCGCGTGCGGGCGCAGGGTCTCCGTCAGGTGCCGCAGCACGCGGAGCACCTCCCGCGCCTCGGCCGCCTCGGCCTCGCGGAGTCGGTTGCCCAGCTCGATGACCTCGGCGGGCTCGACGAACAGCGTGGCGTGGGTCGCCGACTCGTCGTGGACGATCCCGCCGAGCCGCGAGCGGGCCTCGCGCCGCACCGGGATCACGTAGCGGCCGCCGCGGACGGTGGCCACGGCGTCGGGCGGGACCAGCCGGGCGTCGAGCGAGCCGAGGATGCCCGACAGGCGCCGGACGAGTTCGTCGCGCGCCTCGAGCACCTCCCGGCGCGCGCGGGCCAGGTCGCGCGAGGCGGAGTCCTTCACCTGGCCGTCGGGCTCCAGGGCCGCAACGAGCGCGTCCTCCAGCTGGCGCGGCGGCGGCTCCACGCCGAGGGCGGCCACCAGCGGCGCGGTGCGCTCGACCTTCGCGAGGCGGCCGCGCACGGTGCGCGCGGCCGTCAGCACGGCGCCCACTGCGGCCAGCTCGGCGCCCTCAAGCACCGCGCCCTCGAGCCCCAGCCGGCCCAGCGCGCCGCCCACGTCGGGGAACGCCTCGGGCGCCAGATCCTCGCCGGCCTCGCGGCGCTCCATGAACTGTCCCACGCGCTCCAGCTCGTGACCGACCAGCCACGGGTCGGCCAGCGGGCGGAGGCCCCGGACGCGCTCCGCGCCGAGGTGCGAGATGGCGTGCTGAGCGACGAGATCGAGCGCGGCGGGAAACTCGATGGCGGCGAGGGCGGACTCCGAGAACCCCACGGTCATGACGCGGCGGCGAGTTCCTCTCGGGCGATGCGGTTGACGGTCTTGCCGTCCGCCCGGCCCTTGAACAGCGGCATCACCTTCCCCATCAGCGCGCCGAGGTCCTTCGCGCCGGCGCCGATCGCCTCGCGCACGGCGCCGCGGATCTCCTCGTCGGACGGGGCCGCGGGCAGGAAGGTCTCGAGGGCCGCGACCTCGCGCGCCTCGCGGTCGGCCAGCTCCCGGCGGCCGCCGGCCGTGTAGGCCTCCACCGATTCGCGGCGGCGCTTGATCCCGCGGCGCAGCACCTCGACGACGTCGGCGTCGTCGAGCGGCCTGGCCAGCTCGATTTCCCGGTTGCGGACGTCCGACAGGATGGTGGAGAAGAGGAGGGTGCGGTCTCGGTCGCGTTCCTTGCGGGCCGCGTTCAGCGCGGCGCGGAGTCGCTCGGCGAGGCTACCGTTCACTTCTGCTGCGGCGGTTCTTGCGGCGCGCAGCGTTCATCTTCCGCTTCCGGCGCTCGCTCGGCTTCTCGTAGTGACGGTGCTTCCGAAGATCCGAGAGAATGCCCGCCTTCTCGCACTTCTTCTTGAAGCGCTTGAGTGCGCGCTCGAAGTTCTCGTCTTCGTG
>DASPTN010000009.1:0-2739 GCA_035623395.1 Gemmatimonadales bacterium
TGCGGTGGCCGCCGACACTTCGTGGCGTCCGCAGGCCGCGCAGCTGTTCCTGCGCGCGGGCTACGGCGCCTTCCAGGGCAAGGACTTCGTGAGGGCCGTCGCGGTCCTGAGCGAGGCGCAGCCGTGGGCGGCGGCAGCCAACGCGCCGTTCATGTCGTACCTGATCGGGTATTCCCAGTTCAACCTGGGGAACCCCCCGCTCCAGGCACTGCAGGCCCTGAAGATCGACCCGCACAAGCAGGCGACCGTGGATTCGGCGTGCGTGCTCAGCAAGGCGATCCTCGATCAGTTCGGGCCGGCGCAGACGAACCTGACGGCCGGCGCGTCGGTGAGCCGGGAGCAGGTCAGCCAGCTCCTGACGTACATCGGGAACGTGACGACCGCGCTCGGGCCGATGCGCACGCGGTTGAAGTGCCCGTAACAGCTTGTAGGTGCCCTTCCGCGCTTCTATATTGACGTGCTTGGCCGCGGGGGGCTGTAGCTCAGCTGGTTAGAGTGCCGGTCTGTCACACCGGAGGTCGCGGGTTCGAGCCCCGTCAGCCCCGCCATTGAGCCGCCCCACCAGCCAGCATGCGGTGGGGCGGTTTTCGTTAGGTGGGGCGCGTGAGAGGTGAGGCGTGAGAACGTGAGAGGTTCACGTGAGAGGTGAGAAGGCGAAAGGCGTGAGAGGTGAGCACCCTCTCACCTCCACCTCTCACGTCTCACGTGAACGGCTCACATCTCACCCATCACCTCTCACATTCGCCCATACCCCGGTCCTGGTGGACGAAGTCGCCAACCTCCTCGGGGGCTGCCGGAGCGTGTTGGATGGGACAGTGGGTTCCGGCGGCCACGCCGCGCGGCTCGCGGCCGGCGGCGCGCGGGTGCTCGGGCTCGACCGCGATCCGGAGGCGGTGCGCGCGGCGCGCGAGCGCCTGGGCGCCGCCGCGGAGGCCCGGCTCGGCGACTTCGCCGACGCCGCCGCGGATCCCGCGATCGCCGCGTTCCGGCCCGACGGCATCCTGCTCGACCTCGGCGTGTCGTCGCCCCAGCTCGACGATCCGGCGCGCGGCTTCAGCTTCCGGCCGGGAACCGCGCTCGACATGCGGATGACCGCGGGTGAGGGACCGACCGCGGCCGAGTGGCTGGCGGACGCGGGCGAGGCGGAGCTGGCCGCGGCGTTCCGCGACTGGGCCGACGAGCCGCGCGCCCGCGCGCTGGCGCGGGAGATCGCGCGGCGGCGCGCCAACCGGCCGTTCAGGATCAGCGACGACCTGGTGGGTGCCATCCGCGCCGTGCTCGGACCGAGGAGCGGGCCGGACGACTTCGCGCGATTGTTCCAGGCGGTCCGCATCGCCGTGAACGGCGAGATCGAGCGGCTGGCGCGGGCGCTGCCCGCGCTGCTCGGGATCGCGGCGCCGGGCGGCGTGCTGGCCGTGATCAGCTATCACTCCGGCGAGGACCGCGTGGTGAAGCACGCGATGCAGGACTGGGCACGCTCGTGCGTCTGCCCGGACGGGCAGCCGGTCTGCACCTGCCGCGGCCGGCCGCTCGGCGAGATCCTCACCCGCCGACCGGTCCGCCCGGGGCACCCGGAGACGGAGGCCAACCCGCGCGCGCGCAGCGCGCGGCTCCGCGCCTTCCGGAAGGCGGAGCGTCCGATGCCGGGTCGGGATCAAGCGGGCGGCGCGACGGAAGCGTCGGGGCCGGTACCGCCCCAGGCCGGCGCACAGTGAAGCTCCGCGGCCGGCACTGGGTGGCGCTGTGGCTCGCCGGCTTCCTGGTGATGGGCGCGATGGTCGTGTGGCGCCAGACCGCCGCGCTGGCCACGGCGCGGCAGCTCAAGACGCTCCAGACCGCCCGCCAGGCGCTCGAGGTCACGCGCGCGGCCGCCGGCGCCGAGGTCCGCCGCGCGGCGAGCCGGGCCGTGCTGGAGCCGCTGGCCGAGTCGCGCCTCCACCTGCGCTTGCCCCAGGACACCGACATCGTCATTCTGCAGGACCCTCGGGCCCGGTGACCGGGTGATCAAGCCGCCGTCGCGCATCACGCTGATCGGCATCGCGTTCGTGCTCGCGGCCCTCGCCGTCATCGCCAAGGCCGTGGACGTGCAGCTGGTCCACGGCGGCGAGTGGCGCCGGCGCGCCCGCGACCAGCAGACGGTCCGGGTGCCGCTGCCGGCACCCCGCGGCACGCTGTTCGACCGCAACGGCTCCCCGCTCGCGGTGAGCCAGGCGACGTACGGCGTGGGCCTGGCGCCGCAGGAGGTGTCGGATCGCGGCCGCGCCGTCCAGCTGCTCGCGCGGGCGCTGCACCGGCCGGAAGCCGAGATCGCGCGCGCCTTCTCCCCCGACCGCGTCTGGCTCGAGTGGCCGGGGCCGTTCACCTGGAACGACGTCATGCCGCTCAAGACGCTGCGCGGCGTGCACCTCCAGACCCGCCTCGAGCGCTTCTACCCGCGCCCCGACCTGGCGCCGCAGCTCGTCGGCCGGCTCGACGACGCCGGGCACGGCGCGAGCGGCCTGGAGCGGGCGCTCGACTCGCTGCTCGCCGGCCAGCCCGGCAGCGCGGTGATGCTGCGCGACCAGGGCGGGCACACCTACCCGTCGCCGTCGCGGCCGGCGGTGGACCCGCGGCCGGGCGCCGACGTGTTCCTGACGCTCGACGCGCAGCTCGAGGAGATCGCGCAGCACGCGCTCGCCGCGGCGGTGGACTCGGTGCACGCCACCGGCGGCGACATCGTGATCATCCAGCCCGCGACCG
>DASPTN010000010.1:0-9351 GCA_035623395.1 Gemmatimonadales bacterium
TACTCCAGCGCGTCCGTGTTGAGCGCCTCGCGCCAGAAGCCCGCGCGCGGCACCCCCACGCGGTAGCCGTACCGCGGGACCGGGGTGAAGTTGCAGGCCACCACGATCACGTCCTTCTCGCCGCGGCTCTTGCGCAGATAGGTCACCACCGAGTTGTCGGAGTCGTTGGCGTCGATCCACTCGAACCCGGCCGGCTCGGCGTCCAGCTCGTGGAGCGCGGGCTCGGCGCTCAGCAGGCGGTTCAGGTCGCGGGTGAGCCGCTGCACGCCCTGGTGCGGCGCGTACTGGAGCAGGTGCCAGTCGAGGCTGGCCTCGTGGTTCCACTCCTGCCGCTGCGCGATCTCGGCCCCCATGAACAGCAGCTTCTTCCCGGGCTGGGTGTACATGTAGCCCAGCAACGCGCGCAGGTTGGCGAACCGCTGCCAGTCGTCGCCCGGCATCCTGCCGATGAGCGAGCCCTTGCCGTGCACGACCTCGTCGTGGGAGAGCGGCAGGCAGAAGTTCTCCGTGAACGCGTACAGCCCCCGGAACGTCAGGTCGTTGTGGTGGAACCGGCGGTGCACGGGCTCCTTCGACAGGTAACGCAGCGTGTCGTGCATCCACCCCATGTCCCACTTGAACCCGAAGCCCAGCCCGCCGAGGTAGGTGGGCCGCGAGACCATCAGCCACGCGGTGGATTCCTCGGCGATGGTCTGCGCGTCCGGGTGGCGCTCGTAGACGGCCCGGTTGAAGCGCCGCAGGAAGTTGATCGCGTCCAGGTTCTCGTGGCCGCCGAACCGGTTCGGGACCCACTCGCCCGGCTTGCGCGAGTAGTCGAGGTAGAGCATCGACGCCACCGCGTCCACCCGGAGCCCGTCGGCGTGGTAGGTGTCCAGCCACAGGAAGGCCGACGACAGCAGGAACGAGCGCACCTCGTGCCGGCCGTAGTTGAAGATCGAGCTCGCCCAGTCGGGGTGGAAACCCTGGCGGGCGTCGGCGTGCTCGAACAGGTGGGTGCCGTCGAACCTGTTCAGGCCGTGCTCGTCGGTCGGGAAGTGGGAGGGCACCCAGTCCAGGATGACGCCCACGCCGGCCTGGTGCAGCCGGTCGACGAGGTGCATGAAGTCCTGCGGCGTGCCGTAGCGGCTGGTCGGTGCGAAGTAGCCGGTGGTCTGGTAGCCCCACGAGCCGTAGAACGGATGCTCCATCACCGGCAGGAACTCGACGTGCGTGAACCCCAGATCGGTGACGTACGGGACCAGCCGGTCCGCCAGCTCGCGGTAGGACAGCCAGCGGTTGCCGTCCTCCGGCACGCGCATCCACGAGCCGAGGTGCACCTCGTAGATGGAGATCGGGGCGGACAGCGCGTTGCGCGCGCCGCGGCCGGCCATCCACTCCGCGTCGCCCCATTCGTACTCGAGGTCCCACACCTTGGAGCCCGTCTTGGGCGGCGTCTCGTGGTGGATCCCGAACGGGTCGGCCTTGTCCACGCGGTAGCCGCCGTGCCGCGAGCCGACGTGGAACTTGTAGGCGTCGCCCTTCTTCACCCCGGCGACGAAGCCCTCCCAGATGCCCGAGGAGCCGCGCGGGGCGAGCCGGTGCGTGGAGCGGTCCCAGCCGTTGAAGTCCCCGATCACCGAGACGTAGTTGGCGTTCGGGGCCCAGACCGCGAACGTCGCGCCCGAGGCTCCGTCCAGGGTCGTGAGGTGGCAGCCGAGCTTGTCGTAGAGGTGGTAGTGGCTCCCCTCGTTGAACAGGTACAGGTCGTCCTCGGTGATCGGCAGCGCCTGGACGGGACGCACCGCGTCCCGCGCCGCCGCGCCCCCGCGCTCTCCGGCGGCCGCGCCGCCCCTCGGTGCTGCGTCGTCGCCCATGGTGACTCCGGTCGCCCTCCCCCTCCGCTCCAAGACCGCACGGACCGCCCAGCCCAGTCTTTGTAAGCGCAAAGCCCCCGTCCGGCAACTGCCGGCCCGCGCGCGCCTGAAACCCAGGCGCCGGCGCCGCCGTAGTTGCCGACCATCCCCGACAACCCGGAGACGGCGATGATGCCCGGATCAGCCCGTCCGATGCGCCTCGCACTGCCGGTCGGATTGCTCGCCTGCCTGGCCCAGCCCTCCGGCACCGCCGCGGCGCAGAGCGTCGGGGTGCCGCTCACGCCCGAGGCGTGGATCGCCACCGACAGCATCCGTTTCGAGCCCTACCTCGGCCGTCCGAGCCTGTACATCGGCCGCGGCGTCGCGCTGGCGCGCGACTTCTCGCTCGAGAACGGCGCGCTGGAGCTCGACCTGGCGGCGACGCCGGCGACGAGCTTCCTGGGCGCCGCGTTCCGCGCGGCGTCGCCGACGTTCTCGAACGTCGTGTTCTTCCGGCCCGGGAGCAGCGGCACGGTCGAGGCGGTGCAGTACGGCCCCGCCTTCAACGGCGTGGGCGTCGCGTGGCAGGTGTACCACGGGGGCGCCGGGGTCGCCTGGCAGGCGTACCGCGACGGCGGCGCCAACGCCGTCGCGGACGTCCCGCGCGAGCGTTGGGTCCACCTCAGGATCGAGCTCGACGGCCCCGTCGCGCGGGTGTTCTTCGACACCGCCACCGCGCCGACGCTCGTGGTGCCGCGGGTGGTGGCCTCGGGCGCCGGAGGGTTCGGGGTCTGGGCCGGCGCCTTCGGGCGCGGGGCCTACTTCTCCAACATCCGGTTCACCCCCGCGCCTGCCACGACGGCCGCCGCTCCCCGTGCGAGCCTCCCCGCGGGCACCATCGAGCGGTGGGAGCTGTCCGACGCGATCGATGCGACGGACTTCACGCCGGCGGTCCTGCCCGACCTCGCCCGACTCCGCTGGACCCGGGTCGAGCCCGAGCCCGAGGGCTTCGTCCTGGTCAACCGCTACCGGGCGGCGCCGGCGGGCAACCTGCCGATGGACAGCAGCGGCGCGATTCTCGCCGACAGCGTGATGACGGCGCGGTTCGCCGGGGCGAAGGTCGTGTACGCGCGGACGACGGTGACGGCCGAGCGCGACGGGATCCGGCGGATGCAGTACGGCTACAGCAACGGCGTGGTGGTCTACGCCAACGGCCGGCCGCTGGTCATGGGCATGAACCCCGGCGGCCTGCGCAAGGGCATCGGCGTGATGGCGACGGCGGGCGACGCCGTGTACCTGCCCCTGAAGCGGGGCCCGAACGAGATCGTGCTCGCCGTACTCGAGCTGACCGGCGGATGGGCGTTCTGGGCGAGGCTCGACCCGGCCTGAGAGCCGGGCCGCGCCGGCCGCGAATCAGCGCGACTCACCGAGCGCGGCCCGCACCTCCCGGCCGCTCATGCCGGTGTTGTACGTGGGGGTGCCGGGCTCGAATCCCCTTCCGCGGGCGAGCGGGCCGACGACCACCGGCTCGAAGCCCGCGTCCCGCGTGAGGCCGGCCACGGTCTCGAGCGCCGCGGGATCGTCGCCGGCCAGCGGAATGCCCACGCGATCGCCGTCGCGGTGCGCCTCGCTCTCGAGGGTCTTGAAGTACACCGTGTTGAACGCCTTGACCCACCGGCTGCCGGGGAACATCGCGGCCGCCCAGCCGGCCGAGCCCTGCGGGTGGGCCGAGGCCTGGCGCGCGGCGTCGCCGTCGCGCCGCTCGTAGGCGTTCCCGGTGTCGAGCACGATCTTGCCGGCGAGCGCCGCCGCCAGCTCGCGCGCCACGTCGGGCACCGCCTTGAGCGGCACGGTCAGCATCACCACCTCGCCGAACTTCGCCGCCTCCACCGGCGTGCCGCGTGACCCCCGGGTGCCGAGCCGCTCCACCAGCGAGTCCAGGTCCTCGGGATGGCGCGACGCCACGCACACCTCGTGCCCGGCGTCCACCCACAGCTTGGCCAGGGTGGACCCGATCATTCCCGCTCCGATGATGCCGATGCGCACGGCGCCTCCCCGTGTCCCGTGACGAGGATCCGGTCGTCCGAACGACTGCGAGCCTGTGGAGTGTGAAGCCTACTCTACCATCGCGGGATGGTCGTCGAGGGTCAAGCGCGGCCGGGCCGCGCCGAAGTCACTCGGGCGCCGCCACGTGCAGCGGCGCGATCTGATACTCGCTGCCGCTCGGAATCGGTGTGTCGAAATCGGCCAACGTCGGTGCGGACAGCTCGCGCCAGCGAATGATCTTCACCAGCGCGCCCTGCACCCGCAAACCCCACCACTCAGGCACTGCGCATCTCCCGTATTGAGCCGGCCCCCTCGATCCGTTGCACGGGCCGTTCCACCGCGCCGCCGGAGCCCGCGACCCCACGGCGGTCGCCGCAAAGGCCCGCCGTGCTTGCGCGTACCCGCGGCGCAAATCCCGATCGCCATACGCGATGATGACGATTTCCGTTGCGCGCCCGATACAGTGTGGTCCGGACGCGACTCGACCGGAGGACGCCCCAAACCTCCCGGCGAGGCGGCCAGGCAGGACGCGCAAGGAGAACCCGCGAGGGGATACCTTACTGTAGTGGACGGCGGACGCCGACGCCAGTGACGAGCGGCCGCTCCCAGGGAGGACTTCCGATGTCTCGGACTGCGCACGGGCGGGGATCGCGGGCGGCGGCGCCACGCGACGATCGGCCTTCACCGCCGGCTCCGGCGCGGATCGCGCTGCCCCCGCCGCGGCGCGGCGGCGGCGCGGCGCTGCACGACGCGCTGCGGCGGCGCCGGACGATCCGCGAGATCGGCGACCGGAAGCTGTCGCCGCAGCTCCTGTCCAACCTGCTGTGGGCCGCGTGCGGTGTGAATCGCCGCAGGGGACCGTTCGGCCATCCCGGCCTCACGGCCGCCTCGGCGAGCGACTCGCAGGAGATCGACCTGTACGTGGCGCTCGAGGGCGGCGTGCACCGCTTCGACGCGAGGCATCACCGGCTGCTGCCGGTGGTGGCCGGCGATCTGCGACCGCTCGCGATCGGGCGCGGCCAGCGCGAGATGGCGACGAACGCGCCGGTGCAGATCATCTACGTGGCCGACGTTCACCGCCTCACCCACACGTCGGGCTTCCAGGAGCCGGGGCTCCACGACCCCGAGGTGCAGAAGTCGTACTACTACGTCGACACCGGGCTCATCGCCGGCAACGTGTACCTGTTCGCCGCCGCGCACGGTCTCGCCTGCTGGTTCCACAACTGCGATCGCGTCGCGCTCACCAGGCAGCTGGGCCTGCGGGAGGAGCAGCGGGTGCTGTTCGCACAGACGGTCGGCTATCCGGAGCGGTGACCGGGCCGGCCCCCCGGCAGCAGCAGGCGCGTCTCTTCTTTCCGGTGCCGCGTCTCAGCGGCCGGGGGCGCCTGCGAGCGTCCGGCGTGCCGTCGCGAGCTGGTCCTTGAGCTGCGCGACCGCGCCGGCGGCACCGGGAATGGCCGCCAGCTTGTTCAGCACGAGGTCCACGGCATCCAGGCCCAGGCCTGCGCCGAACCGCGTCGACACGCGGCGGAGCGCGCTCTGGAAGCCGGGATCGGAGTTCAGCTCGGTCTCGCCCAGGGCCTGGGCCTTGGCGACGATGTCGGTCAGTGCCGCGATCGCGCGGCGCGCGTTCTCGGGCGTGGCCAGGTTCCTGGAGCCGGCGAACTGGGCGACCTCCGGCAGGCTCGCGGCGAAGCGCTGCAGGGCCGCGGCCTGCTCCGCGTTGCGCGGGTGGCCCTGGTGCATCACCGCCTGCGCGGCGCCCATGATGGCGAACGGCGCCAGCGCCGCGTGGCTCAGCACCGGCGGGCCGGAGACGACGCCGGCCACCGGCAGGCCGAGCAGCGCGAGGCCGCCGAGGCCGTGCACCAGATGCAGCGCCCTCCCCTCGATCCTCAGCACCAGGCGGATCACGTCGCGCACCGGCGCGAAGCCGAGGACCGCTCCCACCACCAGGCTCACGACCGCCGCGCTCGACTGGCCGGCGGCCCGGAAGTGCTCGTAGGCGACGAGGCAGCCGACGGAGATCACCAGGAACCCGGCGTGCAGCAGGATTCTCAGCGCGGCCGCCGCGAGCGGCGAGCGGCGCGGCGGCGGACTCCCGGCGCCGGGCTCTGCGGACCCGGGCGGCGCGGCGCCTTCAACTGGTTCCATGTGGCGTCCCTCTCACCTCGGCGCGTACAGCTCGGCGGCCTTGTCGGCGGCGGTCGTGATGCCCTTGATCAGCGCCGAGCTGAAGCCGTTGTGCTCCATCTCGTTGAGGCCCGAGATGGTGCATCCCTGCGGGGTCGTCACCTTGTCCACCTCGCTCTCCGGGTGCGTCCCGCCCTTGACCAGCAGCGTGGCCGCGCCGCGCGCGGTCTGCGCCGCCATCAGCAGCGACTCCTCCGAATGGAAGCCGATCTCGATGCCGCCCTGGGACGCCGCGCGGATCGCGCGGAGGAAGAACGCGACGCTGCACGCGCACAGCGCCGTGGCGGGCACCATCAGGTCCTCGGAGATGACCACGCACTGGCCGACCGCGCCGAACAGCGTCTTCACGATGGCCAGCCGGTCGTGCGACGCGGCGTCCGTCGCGAGGCAGGTCATGGACTCGCGCACGGCGATGGCGGTGTTGGGCATCGCGCGGATGATGGGCGCCGTCGTCCCGAGGCCGGCCCGGATCGCCGCGATCGAAGCTCCCGAGACGACCGACACCACCGTGTGCCTGGCCGCATCCACGGAGCCGCGCAGCTCGTCGAGCAGGGCGTTCAGCTGCTGGGGCGTCACGGCCAGGATCAGCACGTCGGCACCGGAGGCGGCGGCCCTGTTGTCGGAGGTCACCGCGTAGCCCGCCGCCTTGAACGCCGCCAGGTGATCCACGCCGCGGCGCGTCAGCGTCACCGCCGACGGGGCCACGACGCCCGCGTCGACGATGCCGCGCGCGATCGCGGCTCCGATGTTGCCGGCCCCGATGATGGCAATGCGTCTGCCCGCAGTGGTCATGGTCGAGCGCCCTGGAAGGAGGAGGAACGGCGGCCACGCGCAGCGGCCGCCGTCTCCCGAAGGATGCAGACCACGCCCGGCGTCCTCAAGGCAGCCCCTGGTCGAGCGCCCCGACCGGCCGCTCGCCGGTGGCGCGCCATGCACGCCGGGGCGCCGCGCAATTTCGGCACCAGGGCCCGTCTCCCCGGTATTGCCTAATGCGCGGGCCTGACTAGACTCAGCCGTGCTGGCGTCATCCCGCGCGGTGCGAACCCCGGCGCGGGTAACGAGGACGGTGCGGAAATGTCGGCTGACCGAGGTTCCATCGCCGTGCCGGCGCTGGTCGCAGCGCTGGCGCTGCTGGCGCCCGTCGCCCGTCCGGCGACGGCGCAGCAGCAGATCGGCATCGGCAGGCTGGTGACCGGCACGCTCGCGACGGCCGATCCCCTCCTGCCCTCCGGCCGCTCGCACTTCCGGATCTTCAGCTTCTACGGCACGGCCGGGCAGACCGTGCAGATCGACCTGCTCTCCACCGACTTCGATTCCCACCTCGCCTTGCAGGACGGCCTGGGCCAGAAGGTCGCGGAGGACGAAGGGGGCGGCGGAGGCCGGAACGCGCGCATCTCGTACATGCTGCCCAGCTCCGGCATGTACCTGATCCTCGCGAGCGCGCGTCACGCCGACGACCACGGGGCCTTCACGCTATCCGTGATGGTGACCGAGACGCACGCGGCGGCGCCGCCCGCCGTCCCGCCGCCGGCCCAGGCACCGGCTGAGCCGCAGCCGGTGGCACGGCCTGCGGTGAGCGCGCCGCCGCCCGAGCCCGTCGCAGCTCCGGCAGCGTCGCCGGCTCAGGCGCCCGCGCAGCCCGCCGCGCAGTCCCCCGATAGCTCGCCTGCGCCGGCTCAAGTGCAACCGGCACCGAAGGCACCGGCTCCGACTCCGCTTCCGCCGAGCGCACCGCCCGCAGACAGCGCGGCTGCGCCGGCTCCGGTGCCGGCTCAGGCACCTCCCCAGCCGGCGGCGCAACCGGTCGCGAGCCCGCCCGCGCCAGCCCAACCGGCGCCGGCTCCTGTGCCGCAGCCGCAGCCGGTCGCACAACCCGTCCTCAACGCTCCGCCTCCTGCGCCAGCCCAACCGGCGCCGGCCCCTGTGCCGCAGCCGCAGCAGGCGGCGCAGCCCGTCGTCAGCCCTCCGCCTCCTGCGCCGACGCAACCGGCGCCAGCCCCTGTGCCGCAGCCGGTGACGCAGCCCGCCGCCAGCGCTCCCCCGCCGGCGCCCGTGGACGAGATCCCGACCAATCCGATTCCCGCCCCCGGCGAGATCGGACAGATCGCGATCGGACAGACGATGCGCGGAATGCTGAGCCCGGGCGACCAGACGATGGCGGACGGCACGTACGCGGACACGTGGCAGTTCCAGGGGAGCGCCGGCAGGACGGTCACGATCGACGTCAGGTCGTTCGCGTTCAGCACCTACGTCCAGCTGTTCGACGCCACCGGCAGCCGCGTCGCCGAGGACGTCGGCTCGGGCGGGGGGAACAACTCGCGCCTGGTGTACCGCCTCCAGTCGACCGGCACGTACCAGATCGTGGTGGTGAACAGCGAAGGCGAGCGCGTGACCGGCCTCTACACCGTCTCGATCCGGTAGGCGCCCGCGCGACGGCACCGGGTTCTAGCCGTCCGGGGCCGCGAGCCGTAGTCTTAGCTCCATGAGCGACAAGACCGTTCCCCCGAGCGACGCCGCCCCCGCCCCCGCCCCCGCGGCGCCGCCGCGCCGGCGGTGGTGGCATCACTGGCGCGCCATCCTCCTCGCCCTCGTCGTCACGCCCGTGCTGCTGTTCGTGCTGTACACGTTCATCGCCGTCAACTGGAGCTACTCCGACGGCGAGCGGGCGGGCACGCTGCAGAAGTTCTCGCGCAAGGGCTGGCTCTGCAAAACCTGGGAAGGCGAGGTCATGCAGCCGACCGCGCCCGGCGTCGCGCCGACCATCTGGGACTTCACCGTGCGCGACGACGAGACGGCGCGCCGCGTCGAGGCCGGCCTCGGCCTGCGGGTCGTGCTGCACTACAAGGAGCACAGGGGCATCCCGTTCTCGTGCTTCGGCGACACCCGCTACTGGGTGGACGGCGTCCGCATCGAACGGCCGGCCGGCGCACCGTGACGTCCCTGCCGCGCGTCGCCGCGGTCGCACGCCCATAGCCCGCAGCTCCGCGTGGTAGCTCCGTTGCCCACGCCGGGAGGCCTCGCCGAGGCCGCGCTGGCCGTGTGCGCCGGCATCGCGCTGGCCGCGGCCGCGGGCCTGCGGGTGTTCGTCCCGCTGCTGGCCGCGAGCGCGGCCGCCGTCCTCGGGCACCACCAGCTGGCGCCGGGCGCCGCGTGGCTCGGCTCCGTTCCCGCGCTGGTCGCGCTCAGCATCGCGGCCGTGCTCGAAGTGGGCGCCTACTTCGTGCCCGCGCTCGATCACGCTCTCGACGCCATCGCGACGCCCGCCGCCGTCGTCGCCGGC
>DASPTN010000011.1:0-6771 GCA_035623395.1 Gemmatimonadales bacterium
GCCGTCGCAGCAGAGCGGGCGCTCGGCCGCCGACCTGGTGCTGCCGGTGCCGCTCGGGACCGAGGTGCGCGACGCGGCGACCGGCGCGCTGCTGGGCGAGGTGGTGCGCCCGGGCGACTCGTTCGTCGTGGCGCGGGGCGGTCGCGGGGGCCTCGGGAACGTGCACTTCGCGACGCCGACCCGTCAGGCGCCGCACCACTACCAGCCCGGCGAGGACGGGGAGCGGCGGACCATCCGCCTCACCCTGAAGCTGATCGCGGACGTGGGACTCCTGGGCGAGCCGAACGCCGGCAAGAGCACCCTGCTCGCGGCGGTGACGGCCGCGCGGCCCAGGATCGCCGACTACCCGTTCACGACCCTTGAGCCCAACCTCGGCGTGGTGCAGCTCAGCGATCACCGCAGCTTCGTCGTGGCCGACCTGCCCGGGATCATCGAGGGTGCGCACCAGGGGAAGGGCCTGGGTTTGAAGTTCCTGCGGCACGTCGAGCGTACCCGCGTGCTGGTGTGCATGATCCCGCTCGACGCGCCGGACCCGGGGGCGTCGTACGCGATGCTGCGCCACGAGCTCGAGCGCTCGTCGCCGGACCTGGCGGCCAAGCCGCACTGCGTCGCCTGGACGAAGGCCGACCTTGTGGCCGACGCGTCCGCCCTCCGCCTGCCGGCGACACCGCCGGCCTTCGCGCAGTTCGTGATCTCGTCGGTGTCGCATCGGGGACTGGACGAGCTGCTCGAGGGGCTGTGGCAGCGGCTGGCCCGCGAGCGGCAGGAGGTCGAGGCGGCGACGTGACGGCCGCGGTGGCCGCTTCCCCGATCGTCCGCCTCACGCGGGACGATCCGCGCTTCCCCAAGTCGCTGCTCGTGCTCCAGGAGCCGCCCGAGGCGCTCTACGCGGTGGGCGACCTGTCGCTGCTCGCCCGGCGCCTGGTGGCGATCGTCGGGAGCCGCACCCCGACCACCTACGGCTCGCGCGTGGCGTACCAGGCCGCGCAGGTCGCCGCCCGCGCGGGCCTGGTCGTGGTGAGCGGCATGGCGCGGGGCCTCGATACCCGCGCGCACCGGGGCGCGCTCGACGCCGGCGGGAAGACCGTCGCCGTGCTCGGGAGCGGTGTGGACGTCCCCTATCCCCGCAGCAACCGCGACCTGTACGCCGACGTGAGGGACGCGGGGCTGGTGCTGAGCGAGCAGGAGCCGGGCACGACGCCGCACAAGGGCTCGTTCCCGCAGCGCAACCGCATCATCGCCGGCCTCGCGGAGTGCCTGCTGGTGGTCGAGGGCAGGGTGAAGGGCGGCACCAGCAACACCGCCGCATGGATGCTCAAGTGCGGCAAGGCCGTGCTCGCGGTGCCGGGCCGCATCGAGGACGAGGTGGCCCAGAATCCGAACCAGCTGATCAGCGAGGGCGCCACGCCCTACCTGGGGCCGCGGAGCCTGCTCGACCAGTTCGGCATCGCCTGGGAAGGCGTGGAGGAAGGCGAGCGGCACGCCGCCGCGGCGCAGCTCGACGCGCTGCTGGGCAGCTCGGCGGAGCTGCTGGGCGCGGAGGCCGCGGTGTTCGACGTGCTGGCCGCCGAGCCGATCCACGTGGACGCGATCGCCGCCCGCACCGCGCTCGAGCCCGGCCGGCTGCTCGCGGCCCTGTCGTCGCTGGAGATCAAGGGGCTCGCCGTCCAGCTCGCCGGGAAGCGGTTCGCGCTGGCGTCGTGAACGCGCGTCATCTCTACGTCCACGTTCCGTTCTGCGCGCGGCGCTGCACGTATTGCGACTTCAGCATCGCGGTGCGCCGCGAGACGCCGGTCGCCGCGTTCCTGGGCGGGCTGGAGCGCGAGCTGCGCCGCGTCGGCGCGCCGGCGGACGTCGCGACGGTCTACCTGGGCGGAGGCACGCCCTCGGCGCTCGGCGGCGCCGGCATCGCGCGGCTCGCCGCGCTGCTGGCTCTGAAGCGACCGCCGGCCGAATTCACGATCGAGGCGAATCCCGAAGACGTCACGCCGGAGGCCGCGCGCGCCTGGGTGCGGGCCGGGGTGAACCGCGTCTCGCTCGGCGCCCAATCGTTCGACGACGGCGTGCTGGCGTGGATGCACCGGACCCACCGCGCCGAGCGGATCGGGGAGGCCGTGCGCTCGGCGCGCCGGGCGGGCGTGGGGAACCTCTCGCTCGACCTCATCTTCGCGCTTCCCGAGGCGCTCGGCCGCGACTGGCGCCGCGACCTCGAGGCGGCGTTGCGGCTCGAGCCGGATCACGTGTCGCTGTACGGGCTCACCGTCGAGCCGGGCACGGCGCTGTTCCGCCGGCAGGGGCGCGGCGAGCTGGCGCCGTGCTCCGAGCAGCGCTACGCCGACGAGTACCTGCTCGCGCACCAGCGGCTGGCGGAGGCCGGCTTCCGGTTCTACGAGGTGTCCAATGCGGCGCGCCCGGGCCGGGAAGCCGTGCACAACCGGGCGTACTGGACGCTGGCGCCGTACCTCGGCGTCGGGCCGTCGGCGCACAGCTTCGACGGCGTGTCCCGGTGGTGGAACGAGCCGGCCTACGCGCGCTGGGTGCGGCTGCTGGCGGAGGGCCGGGTGCCGGTCGCCGGCCGCGAGATCCTCGGCGACCACCAGCGACGGCTGGAGCAGCTCTACCTGGGTCTCCGCACTTCGGAGGGCGTCGGACTCCCCGACCCCGTCGCGGAGCCGCTCCGGCAGACGGTCGACCGCTGGGTCGCGTCCGGCTGGGCGGTGCTCGAGGGCGGCGGCGGGCCGCCGTCCGCGGTTGCCGCGGCCGTGGCCGGCGCCGTCCCCCGCCTCCGTCTGACCCCGCAGGGGTGGTTGCGGCTAGACGAGTTGGTGGCAACCATTTAAGTTGCGGCGGGACATAACGTTGACTCCAGCAGTGGATTCCCTGAGCGAGCGGGAGCGCCGGGTTCTGGAAGCGGTCGTCCAGAGCTACGTCGAGACCGCCGAGCCGGTGGGCAGCCGCACCGTGGCGCGCCGGTTCGGGCTCGGCGTGTCGCCGGCGACCGTGCGCAACGCGATGAGCGATCTCGAGGAGAAGGGCTTCCTGTTCCACCCCCACACGTCGGCGGGGCGCGTGCCCACCGACCTCGCGTACCGGCTGTACGTCGATTCCCTCATGCGGTCGCCCGCGATGTCCACCGAGCAGGAGCAGCGGCTCCGGGTCGACCTGATCGCCGACGGCTCGGCGATCTCGGCGATCATCCACCGGGCGGCGCAGGTGCTGAGCGTGCTCACGCAGGAGCTGGGCGTGGCCGTCGCACCGGCGCTGGAGTCGGTGGTGCTCGAGCGGCTCGAGCTGCTCTCGGTCGCCAGCGACCGTCTGCTCCTGGTGCTCACTCTGCGGAGCGGCATTGCCCGCACGGTGTTCGTCCAGGTGCCCTCCACGCTGCCCGGCCAGGCGGTGGTGAACATCGCCGCGACCCTGAACGACCGGCTCGCGGGCCTCACGCTGCGGGAGATCCGCCAGACGCTGCCCGAGCGCGTGCGTGATTCCGCCCGGACGGCGGCCGAGAGCGAGCTGCTGGACATCTTCGTCGCCACCGGCGACCAGCTGTTCGACCTGCCCGGCCCGGCGACCGAGGAGGTCGTCCTGGGCCGCACGTCGCTGCTCGCGGACCAGCCCGAGTTCTCGAGCGGGCCGAGGATGCGGGAGCTTATCGAGCTCACCGAGCAGCGCGACGTGCTCCGCAGGGCGCTCGAGTCGCGGGCCCACGCCGTGGGCCTCACGGTCACGATCGGCGGCGAGAACGAGAGCGAGAGCCTGTCGCGGCTGACCCTGGTCACCGCGCCGTACCGCTCCGGGCCGCTGTCGGGCGTCATCGGCGTGCTGGGCCCGACGCGGATGCCCTACGAGAAGGTGGTCACGCTCGTCGAGCACACCTCGAGGCTGGTGGGCGACCTGCTGCGATGACTCCACGGAGCGGGCGGGCGGCGTTGCGGGCGGCGCGGAGAACCCTCCCGGCGCGGACCCGGGGTCCGGTGGCGCGATGAGCGACTTCTACGAGGTCCTCGGCGTGCCGCGGAACGCCGACGAGGCGGCGCTGAAGCGCGCGTACCGCAAGCTGGCGATGCAGTACCATCCCGACCGCAACAACGGCGACCGGCAGGCCGAGGCCAAGTTCAAGGAGCTGACCGAGGCCTACGAGGTCCTGCGCGACCCGGAGAAGCGCGCCCTCTACGATCGCTACGGGGAGGCCGGTCTCAGGGGCGGGGCGGGGCAGGCGTACGGCTTCCACCCGTTCGACCTGTCCGAGGCGCTCAACATCTTCATGCGCGACTTCGGCGGGTTCGGCGGCTTCGAGGAGATGTTCGGGGGCCGCGGCCGCGGAGGGCAGGGCGATCGGCGCGGCAACGACCTCAAGGCGGCGGTGTCGGTGAGCCTGGTGGAGGTCGCGACCGGGACCAAGAAGACGCTCAAGTACAAGGTGCTGGTGCCGTGCGAGACCTGCGGCGGCTCGGGCGCGAAGCCGGGCACCACGCCCAGGACCTGCCAGACCTGCGGCGGCAGCGGCGAGGTGCGGCGCGCGCAGCGTTCGTTCTTCGGCCAGTTCGTCTCCGTCTCGCCGTGCCCGACCTGCGGCGGCGAGGGGCGGGTGATCACCGAGGCGTGCTCGATCTGCCGGGGCGACGGGCGGACGAGGACCGACCGGACGGTGACGGTGGAGGTGCCGCCCGGCGTGTCGTCGTCCAACTACATCACGATGCGGCGCCAGGGCCACGCGGGCCCGCGGGGAGGCCCGCCGGGCGACCTCGTGGTGATGCTGGAGGTCGAGGAGGACGACCGCTTCCAGCGGCACGGCGACGATCTCATCTACGACCTGCCGCTGTCGTTCAGCCAGGCGGCGCTGGGCACCGAGGTGATCGTGCCGACGCCGTACGGCGACGAGAAGTTCGCGGTCCCGGCCGGCACGCAGCCGGGGACGGTGTTGCGGCTGAAGGCGCGCGGGCTGCCGCACCTCGGCTCGGGGGGGAAGGGCGATCTGCACGTGCGGATCGGCATCTGGACGCCCGATCGCCTGACGCCGGAGATGGAGCGGCTGTTCAAGGAGCTGTCCCGCCACGAGGGCGAGCCGCCGGCGGGGCGGGTGGGCCGGTCCTTCTGGGACCGCATGAAGGACGCGTTGGGCGCGTGAGCCTGCGCGGGCTGGCGCCGCCCGCTGCGACGGTGGTCGCGCGCGGGCCGTTCCTGGCCGGCGGCGTGGTGATCCTGGACGAGGCCGAGGCGCACCACCTCGCGGTACGGCGGGTCGGGGACGGCGCGCTGATCCGCCTGGTGGACGGGCGAGGCGGCGTGGCGACGGCGCGGGTCGCCGAAGAGAACAAGGTGTTGGTGGCGCGGGTGATCGCGACGACCTCGATCGGCGCGCCGCCCGTGACGGAGCTGCTGATCGGGGCCGGCGACCGCGACCGGTTCCTGAGCGCCGTGGAGAAGGCGACGGAGCTGGGAGCCACGCGCGTCGTGCCGGTGGTGAGCGAGCGGGCCGTGGGCGTGGCGACCCGGTTCCAGGCCGCGCACGTGGAGCGGGCGACGGCGCGGGCACGCGAGGCGGTGAAACAGTCCGGAGTGTCGTGGGCGCCGGCCATCGGAGCGCCGGTCACCCTGGCCGAGGCGCTGCGGCAGCACCCGGCCGGTGCCGTGCGGCTGGTGGCGGACCACGAGGGCGGCCGGATGCCGGCGCTGCGCGAAGGCGACCCGGTGCAGTGGCTCATCGGGCCGGAGGGCGGCTTCAGCGAGGCGGAGCTCGCGATGGTGCGCGGCGCGGGCTTCAAGCCGGTCGCGCTGGCCCGGGCCACCTTGCGCTTCGACACGGCGGCGGCGGCCGCGTTGGCCGTGACAGCGATGATGCGGGAAAAGTGAAGCGTGAGAGGTGAGACGTGAGGGGTGAGACGTTCAAGTGAGAGGTGAGAAGCGGAAGGCGTGAGAGGTGAGCGTCTCACTTCTCACGTCCCTCCCACGTTTCACGCCCTCTCACGTCTCACTTGAACGTCTCACGTTTCACCTCTCACCTCTCATGAATCTGTCAACGGAGGTTGCGTGAGCACCGACTGTCTCTTCTGCAGGATCGCCAGGGGCGAGGCGAAGGCGGACATCGTGTACCGCACCCCCACCCTGGTCGCCATCCGCGACATCAATCCCCAGGCGCCGACCCACGTCCTCGTGATCCCGACCGAGCACGTGGAGACGCTCAACGACAGTGCCGATGCCGACTTCCTGGGCGGCCTGCTGGTGGCGGCCGCCGAGGTGGCCCGGAAGGAGCGGCTGGACGTGCGGGGCTACCGGGTGGTGATCAACAACAAGGCGGAGAGCGGGCAGACGGTGCCGCACCTGCACGTGCACGTGCTGGGCGGGAGAGCGATGAAATGGCCGCCGGGCTAGCGGTAGAAGCGTCAGAGGCGAGGGGTGAGACGTGAGACGTTCAAGTGAGAGGTGAGAGGGGCAAAGGCGTGAGAGGTTTGTGAGAGGTGAGAGGACCCACCTCTCACGGCTGTTGCGTCTCACCCCTCACGTGAACCTCTCACCTTTCACGTCTCACCACTCACTTGTCGTATCCGCCCCGGCATCGTAGCTTATTACGGTTCCAGCAGATAGGCGCCGTCACCAGCAAGGGGGTCCCGTTTGCCCGAAGTCATCATTCACGAAGACGAGAACTTCGAGCGCGCACTCAAGCGCTTCAAGAAGAAGTGCGAGAAGGCGGGCATTCTCTCGGATCTTCGGAAGCACCGTCACTACGAGAAGCCGAGCGAGCGCCGGAAGCGGAAGATGAACGCTGCGCGC
>DASPTN010000012.1:0-9096 GCA_035623395.1 Gemmatimonadales bacterium
ACCCAGACCAACAGCGCGGTGATGTTCGTGAACGTGGCGCCGTGGGAGGAGCGCGGGAAGAACGAGTCCATCGACGCCATCACGCAGCGCCTGAGCGGGCGCCTCTTCGGGATGCGGGACGCGATCGGTTTCGCGTTCAACCTCCCGGAGATCCCCGGTCTCGGCGCGACCGCGGGCGTCGAGGCGTACATCCAGGATCGCGTCGGCCGGCCGGTGAGCGCCTTCGCACCCGAGGTGGGAGCCTTCACCCAGGCGGCGAACCAGATCCCGGCGTCCGGCGGCGTGCAGGTGAACTTCCGCGCGAGCGTTCCGCAGCTCTACGTGAACGTGGACCGCGCCACGGCGAAGGCGCGCGGCGTGCACCTCGACGACCTGTTCGGGACCCTGCAGGCGCTGCTGTCGGCGCTGTACATCAACGACTTCAACCTGTACGGGAAGACCTACCGGGTGCAGGCCGAAGCGCAGGCGCAGTTCCGGCAGACGCCGGCCGACATCGGGCGGCTCTACGTGCGCGGCGCGAACGACGCGATGGTCCCGCTCTCAGCGGTCACGCACACCGAGTTCCGCGGCGCTCCGACGCTCATCACCCGGTTCAACGGCTTCACCTCGGCGCTGCTCACCGGCGCGCCGAAGCCCGGGCGCAGCAGCGGCGAGATGATGGCGGAGCTCGACACCCTGGTGGGCGGCCGCTTCGCCAACGAGGGTCTGGCGCTGGCCTACTCCGGCCAGTCGTACCAGGAGCGCGCCTCCAGCGGCGCGGCGGGCGCCGTGATGGCGCTCGGCCTCATCATCGTCTTCCTGGTGCTCGCGGCGCAGTACGAGAGCTGGTCGCTGCCGTTCGCGGTGCTGCTCGGCGTGCCGTTCGGCGTGCTGGGAGCGTTCTTCGGGGTGTGGCTGCGGGGCCAGCCGAGCGACATCTACGTCCAGGTCGGCCTCATCACGGTGGTCGGCCTGTCGGCCAAGAACGCGATCCTGATCGTGGAGTTCGCCAACTCGCTCCGCCGCCAGGGCGTGCCGCTCCTCCAGGCCGCGACCCTCGCGGCGCGGGACCGGCTGCGGCCGATTCTGATGACCTCGCTGGCGTTCATCTTCGGCGTGTCGCCGCTGCTGGTGGCGGGCGGGGCGGGGGCGGTGAGCCGCCACTCGATCGGCACCACGGTGTTCTTCGGGATGCTGATCGCCACGGCGATCGCGATCGTTTTCATCCCGCTGTTCTTCACGGTGATCGAGGGCCTCGCCGAGCGGGGACGCCGGGCGGAGCCGGCCGGCGGGGAGGCGGCCCAGTGAGCGCCCGCCTCGCGGCACTCGCGCTGGCGGCGGGCCTCGCCGGCTGCAGCGTCGGTCCGGCCTACCGGCCGGCTCCGGTGGTGCCCGCGTCGACGCAGGTCGGGATCCCGCGCCGGGCCGACTCGACCCAGGCGTTCTTTGACTCGCTGGCGGCGGCCCGCGCGGCGGACACCGTGCGGCCGGCCCCGGCGCCGCGGCGGCTCACGGCGGACTCCGTGGCCGATCTCGCCTGGCTCGACGTGCTTCGCGACTCCGTGCTCACGCACCTGGTGGGCGTGGCGATCCAGAACAACCGCACCGTGGCCGCGGCCCGGGCGCAGGTGGAGGAGTACCGCGCCGCGCTGGGCATCGCGCAGTCGGCGCTGTGGCCGAGCCTCACGCTGAACGGCAGCGTCTCGCGGAACCGGGTGGTGTTCGGCACCGAGGCCATTCCGCCGTACACGGCCTGGCGGGGCACCGCCGACCTCGCGTGGGAGCTGAACTTCTGGGCCATCGGCGGCGGGATCACGGCGGCCAATTCCGACCTCGCGGCCCAGCGGGCCGCCGAGCGCGCCGCGGTGCTCTCGCTGGTGAGCGACGTCGCGACCGGGTACCTGCAGCTGCTGGAGCTGGACCAGGAGCACGCGGTCGCCGAGCGGACGCTGTCGTCGCGGCAGGCGACGCTGGAGCTGGCGCGGCAGCGGTTCGACCGCGGCCTCATCTCCGAGCTGGACGTGCGGCAGTTCGAGGCACAGGTCGCGGTGCCGGCCGCGCGGCTCGCCGAGGTCGAGCAGCTGCGCGCGCAGCAGGAGCACGCGCTCAACGTGCTGCTGGGCGAGGGGCCTGCGCCGATCCCGCGCGGCACGTCGCTCGCGGCGGCGGCGCGCGCGGTGATCGTGCCGGATTCCGTCTCCTCCAGCCTGATCGCGCGGCGGCCGGACGTCGAGGCCGCCGAGCGCGGCTACGCCTCGGCCACGGCGCGCGTCGGCATCGCCGACGCGGCGCGGCTCCCGACGTTCGTGATCACCGGCTCGTACGGCGGCCAGGCGCCGACCCCCGGCAACACGCTCAATGCCGGCGCGAGGGTCTACGAGTTCCTGGGCGGCGTCTCGATCCCGCTGTTCACCGGCGGGCGCCTGGTGGACGAGGTGGCGGCGGCGCGGGCGCAGGCGGAGCAGGCCCGGGCGCAGTACGAGCAGACTGTCCTGGTCGCACTCGGGGAGGCCGGCGACGCGCTGGTGGGCGTGCGCGCGGCGCGCGACGCCGCGGCGGCCGAGCAGACGCAGGCGACGGCCCTGCGGCGCGCGCTGGCGCTGGCGGAGATGCGCTACCGCAGCGGCGTGTCGAACTACCTCGAGGTGCTGGACGCGGAGCGGAGCCTGTTCGACGCGGAGCTCGCCGCCAGCCAGGCGCAGCTGCAGCAGCTCACCGCCGCGGTGCGGCTCTACAAGGCGTTGGGCGGTAGCTGGGTCGCGCCGGTCCGGTAGCCTGCGGGCGGCGCGAAGCAAGCGGAAGATGTGGAGTCAGGCTCCTCCGGCGCGGCGGCTGGCCGGCGTCAGCCTGCCTGCGCCAGCAGGCCCGACAGCTCCGCCGCGCTGCGGGGGCGCTCGTCGGGCTTCTTCGCGAGGAGCCGCAGCACCAGCGCCGAGAGCGCCGGCGGGATGTCGCCGTTGAGCGCGGCGGGCGGCTCCGGGTCGTCGTGCAGCAGCTTCGCGATCAGCGAGATCGGCGAGTTCGCCTCGAAGGGGAGCCTGCCGGTCAGGCACTCGTAGAGCACCACCCCCGCCGAGTAGAGGTCGCTGCGGCCGTCCACGTCCTCGGCGAGCAGCTGCTCCGGCGACATGTAGGCCGGCGTCCCCACCACCATCCCCGCCTGGGTCAGCACGGTGGTGCGCTCGACCAGCCGGGCGACCCCGAAGTCCATCACCTTCAAGACGCCCTGCGGGTCCAGCAGCAGATTCTGCGGTTTGATGTCCCGGTGCACGACGCCCTGCTGGTGCGCCACGTCCAGCGCATCCGCCAGCTGCAGGCCGAGGGCGAGCACCGAGGCGACGGCGAGCCGGCCGCGGGTCTCGAGCAGCTGCCGGACCGTCATGCCCTCCACGAATTCCATCGTCACGTAGCAGGCGCCGTCACAGACGCCGAAATCGTGGGTGCGCACGACGTTGCGGTGCGAGATCCGGCGCGCCAGCCGGGTCTCCGCCTTGAGCCGCTCCGTCGCCGTCTCGTCCGTGCCGACCAGCTCGGCGTGCAGCATCTTGATCGCGACGTCCTCGTTCAGCTCGCGGTCGTGCGCCAGGTACACGGCGCCCATGCCGCCGGCGCCGAGGGCGCGGACGATCTCGTAGCGGCCCGCGAACTGCTGCCCGGGCTGCAGCGTCGTGGACGCGGCGGACGGCTCGGCCGCGGCGGCGGGCCGCGCGGCGGCGATCTCGCGGCGCAGCTCCTCGAGCCGTCCCTGGAGCCGGTCCTCCCGCGCCTTCACGCCCGCGGCCATGCCGTCGAACACGCGCGCCAGGCGACCCAGCTCGTCGCCGCGGGAGGCGAGGTCGGCCAGCGCGCCGGTGCGGTACGCGCCGCCCTCGACCGCCCGCGCCGCGCCGATCACGCGCTCCACGTCCTTCAGGTACGCCACCTCGCGGTCGCGCATCCGCTTCTTCTCCAGGCTCGCGCCGATCCGCGCCTTGAGCAGCACCGGGTCGAACGGCTTGGGCAGGTAGTCCTCGGCGCCGCGCTCGATGCAGCGCACCACGCTGGCCATGTCGTCGAGCGCCGAGATCATGATCACCGGGATGTCGCGCGTCTCGGCCGCGCCCTTGATGCGCTCCAGGACCGCGAAGCCGTCCAGCTCCGGCATCATCACGTCGAGCAGCACCAGGTCGAACGGGCGCTCCGCCAGGAGTGCCAGCGCCGCGCCGCCGCCCGCCGCACAGGTCACCGCGTAGCCCTGGCGCTCGAGGCGGCGCTGCAGGACGGCGCGGTTGTCCTCGATGTCGTCGACGACGAGGATGTCGGCGGGGGCGGCCGGCTCCGTGGCGCCGGACCGGTCGGGTGCCGGGTGTGATGAGGCGGGGTGTGAGGGTGCGGGGTGCGAGGGTTTGGGCGTCCCCGCCGAGGGCGACACGGTGCCCGTCCCCGTCAGGCCCAGGCGCTCGGCCGCGCTGCGGATCTTCCGTACGTCCGCGACGAACGCGCGGTCCGAATCGCTCAGCAGCGAGTCGGTCGCCCGGAGGATCTTGTCGCGCGGCACCCGCAGCGTGTCGGACAGCGCCTCCGCCTCGGTCGCGGGCACGCCGTCCCGGCCGGAGGGCAGGGCGCGGTCGATCGTGGTGAGCGCGTCGCGCACCGCGGCCAGCGCCTCCTCCAGCGCGGCGCGCCGCGCCGCCAGCTCGGCCGCGGACGCGTCCTCCAGCAGCATCTCGCAGTAGCCCATGATCTGGTTGATGGGCGTGCGCAGGTCGTGGCGCAGCGCCGAGAGGGCCTGCGCGGTCAGCGTGCCGGCCGTCGAGTCCGTCACCCGCGCCCGTTCCGGTTGAGCAGCGCCTGGATCTTGCCCAGCAGGCGCTCGAGCTCGATCGGCTTGGTGTCGTAGTCGTCCGCGCCGGCCTGGATGGCCTTCTCGCGATCGCCGGCCATGGCGTGGGCGGTCAGCGCGATGATCGGCACCGACTTGGTCCCGGGTGCGGCGCGGATCTGGCGCGTGGCCTCCCAGCCGTCCACCTCGGGGAGGCTCATGTCCATCAGGATGAGGTCGTACGGCGCGGCCTGCGCCATCTCGACGCCCTGGCGCCCGTCGGTCGCCATCGCCACCTCGAAGCCCTTGCGCTCCAGCCGGCGCGAGAGCATGTCGCGGTTCATCTCGTTGTCTTCGACCAGCAGGATCTTCGGCATCGTGGTTCCTCAGTCAGAGCGTCAGCTTGCCGTCGGCGCGGCGGCCTCGAGGCTCGCCGGCAGCCGGACCGTGAACGTGGAGCCCTTGCCCGTCTCGCTCGCCACCTGCACGTCGCCGCCCATCATCTGGCAGAAGCGCCGGGTGATCGCCAGGCCCAGGCCGGTGCCGCCGTAGCGGCGCGCGGTCGACGCGTCGGCCTGGGAGAACGCCGCGAACAGCTTCGCCATCTGCTCGGGCGTCATCCCGATCCCGGTGTCCGCGACCGAGAACACCATCCACGCCGCCCCGTCGCCGTTCGCCTCGCGCGCGGCGGTGAGCGTGACGGTGCCGTGGTCGGTGAACTTGCAGGCGTTGGACAGCAGGTTGAGCAGCGTCTGCCGGACCTTGATGAGGTCGGAGTGCATCGCGCCCAGCCCCTCGCCGCAGCGGATCTCCAGCCGGTTGCCGTTCTTCTCGACCAGCGGGCGGATCGTGGTGGAGACGTCGCGGATCGTGTCCCGCACGTCGAACGTCTCGACGAACAGCTCCAGCTTGCCGGCCTCGATCTTGGAGAGGTCGAGGATGTCGTTGATGAGCGCCAGCAGGTGGCGGCCGGCCGAGCGGATCTTCTGGAGGTCGGGCGCCAGCTCCGGATGGCCCACGTCGGCCACCTCCTCCTCCACCATCTCGCTGTACCCGATGATGGCGTTGAGCGGGGTCCTGAGCTCGTGGCTCATGTGCGCCAGGAACTGGCTCTTGGCGGTGTTGGCCGCCTCGGCGTCGCGGCGTGCCTTGAGCAGCTCCGAGATGTCGTGGTACAGGCCCATCAGGCCCACCAGCTCGCCGTCGACCACCACCGGCACGCCGAGGATCTCCACGTCCACCAGCGTCTCGTCCTTGCGGCGGCGGCGGCCCATGCCGTGGACCGGTCCCCGGTCGAGCACGTGCTGCGTGTAGCCCACCGCCTCGGCGCGGGTGGCCTCGGTGCTGATCAGCTCGTCGAGGTCACGGCCCACGGCCTCCGGCTGGGCGTACCCGAACAGCGTCTCGAACGCGGGGTTGCAGGAGACGATGCGGTGGTCGCGGTCCAGCACCACGATCGCCACGGGGCTGTTGGAGACCAGGTCCTCGAAGTACCGCTGCTGGCGCTGCGCCGCGGTGTACAGCCGCGCGTTCTCGATGGCGACCGCGGCCTGGGGCGCGAAGATGTTGAGGCGGCGGAGGTCGTCGGCGCCGAAGCGGCGCGACGGGTCGGAGTGCACCGTGGCCATCGCGCCCACCAGCCGGCTGCCGATGAGGAGCGGCGCCGCCATCACCGCGTAGTCGGTCGCGCCGGTGTACTTGGCGGAGCGGCCCTCCCAGGCCCCGTAGCTCGGGACGATGAGCGGCTCGTGGGTCTGCGCCACCCGGCCCATCGCGCCCTCGCCCAGCGCCATCCGCGTGCCGGCGGAGTCGATGCCGATGTTGAGGCTCGCCACCACCACCAGCTCGCGGGCCGCCTCGTCGTAGATGGCCAGCTCGCCGCCCGTGACGCCGAGCAGCGACGTGGCGCGCTGCAGCATCGCCTGGAGCAGCTTCGACAGCTCCAGCTCGCCCGACAGGTCGGCCATGGTCTCGAGCAGCGCCTTCTGCTCGTCGGCGCGGCGCCGCTCGGCCTCGAGCAGCCGCGCCCGCGCGATGGCCACGGCGGCCTGCGGCGCGAACATGTTGAGCAGCCGCAGGTCGGCCGCGCCGAAGGTGCGCGCCGGGTCGGCGTGCACCGCGGCGATGGCGCCCACCAGCCGCTGCCCGGCCAGCAGCGGCGCCACCATCACCGAGTGCACCGTCACGTCGGCGTACTGCCCCGAGCGGCCCAGCCACTCCGCGTACTTGGGGATGATGAGCGGCTCGCGGGTCTGCGCCACCCGGCCCATCGCGCCCTCGCCCGGGGCGAGCCGCGTGCCGGTCGAGTCCTTGCCGATGCGGTGGCTCGCGACCACCACCAGCTCCCCGGTCGCGTCGTCGAGGATCGCCAGCTCGCCGCCGGTGACGCCGAGCAGCGTGACGGCGCGCTGCAGCGTCGCCTGCAGCAGCTTGGACAGCTCCAGCTCGGCCGAGAGGTCGGCCATGGTGGCCAGCAGCGCCTCGTGCTCGTCGGCGCGGCGGCGCTCGTCGGCCAGCAGGCGCGCCCGGGCCAGCGCGAGCCCGGCCTGGTTCGCGGCGGCGGTCAGGATCTCGAAGTCGTCCTGGTCGAACGCGTCCACGGTGCCGCTCTCGACCACCAGCACGCCCGCCGTGCGCCCGTCCACCCGGATCGGCACGTCCACCTCGGAGCCGCGGTTCGGGCTCGGGACGTAGCGGGGCTGCCTGGCGACCCGCGGCGTGTAGTGCAGCTCGCCGTTCTGGAGCGGCAGCTCGCTGAGGCCCCGGCCCGGCGGCAGCCGGAAGTTCTCCGGGGCGTCGGGCCAGCCGACGCTCGCCTTGAGCACCCGGTCGCCGGTCGCGGGGTCCACGAGGAACAGGCCGAGGAAGTCGTAGCCGAGCCCCTCGTGGAGGCCGGCCACCACGCTGCGGCAGATGGCCGACTCGTCGGGCGCCGCGCCGATCTCTACGGTGAGGCGCAGCAGCGCGGCGAGCCGCCGGGCGAGGTCGCCCTTCGGCCGCACGGCGCGCCGCGGCTTCGCGGCGCGCGCCGTCGCGCGCCCGGCGGCCCGCTTCACTCCGCCGGCGTCCGCGCCGCCGCCAGGCTGCGCACCTCGGTCACCAGCGCGTCGGGGGTGCGGTACTTCTTGAGGACCGACACCAGCCGCTGCCGCTCGATCGGCTTGGTGAGGAACTCGTCGGCGCCGAGCGCGAAGCCGATGTGCTTCTCGTCCACCACGCTCAGCATCACCACCGGGATCGCGGCCAGCTCGGCGTCGGCCTTGAGCGCCGTCAGCACCGCCCAGCCGTCCATCCCTGGCATCAGCACGTCGAGGGTGATCACGCGCGGCCGGCACTCCCGCGCCCGCCGCAGAGCGGCGTCGCCGTCCGCGGCCTCCTCGACCCGGAACCCCTCGCGGCCGAGGTGGCGCGCGATGAGGTTGCGCGCGGCGGGGTCGTCGTCCACCACCAGCACGGTGCCGGCGGTCCCCGAGCCGGCCGCGGCGGCCGCGGGCGCCGACTCGGCGCGCGGCTCCGCCACGGTCGCCGGGATGCGCACCGTGAAGGTCGAGCCCTCGCCGGGCCGGCTCGAGACGGTGATGTCGCCGCCCATGAGCTGGCAGAAGCGCCGCGAGATCGCGAGGCCGAGCCCGGTGCCGCCGTAGCGGCGGGACGTCGAGGCCTCCGCCTGCGCGAACGCCTCGAACAGCTTCGCCAGCTGCGCGGGCGTCATCCCGATCCCCGAGTCGGTCACCCGGAAGACCATCCAATCGCCGTCGCCCGTCGCCGATCGGTCGCCACGGGCCGCAGTCATGCCGGCCCCGTCGCCGCCCGGCTCCCGGCCCGCGGCCAGCGTGACCGTGCCGCGCTCGGTGAACTTGCACGCGTTGGAGAGCAGGTTGAGCAGCACCTGGCGGACCTTGGTCAGGTCGGCGCGCATGGTGCCGAGGCTCGGCGCCGTCTCGATCGCCAGCCGGTTGCCGTTCTTCTCGACCAGCGGCGCGACGGTGGTCGCGACCTCGCCCAGCATCGCGGCCGCGTCGAACGTCTCGAGGAACAGCTCGGTCTTGCCGGCCTCGATCTTGGAGAGGTCGAGGATGTCGTTGATGAGCGAGAGCAGGTGGCGGCCGGCGGTGTGGATCTTCTCGAGGTCGGGGGCGAGGGCGGTCTGGCCGAGGTCGGCGACCTCCTCCTGGAGCATCTCGCTGTAGCCGATGATGGCGTTGAGCGGGGTGCGCAGCTCGTGGCTCATGCTGGCGAGGAACTGGCTCTTGGCGCTGCTCGCGGCCTCGGCCTGGCGGCGCGCGGCCAGCAGCTCGGTGATGTCGTGGTACAGG
>DASPTN010000013.1:0-37479 GCA_035623395.1 Gemmatimonadales bacterium
CGTGACGGCCTCGCCGCGCCCGTCGGGATGCACGACCAGCGCGAACTCGCCGTACTCCGACTCCGGCAGCTGGCCGACCGGGACCTCGTCGTCGGTGAGATCCACGAACAGGTAGCCGCCGGGCCGATCCACCGCGGCGGACGAGGCCCGGCCGCTCACCGAGTCGTCCGTCCCGCCGCCCGCACGAGCGCGCCCGGAGACGATATCCACCGCGGCGATCATGTGGTCGAACGCCTGGGGCGTGGGCAGCGTGGAGTCGATGCCGCCCGAGGCCGAGAGCAGCACCGGGTAGGCGTGGAAGCCCATCCGCTGCGCCAGCGCGATGAACAGGGTCGCCTTGTCCTTGCAGTCGCCGTACATCGTCTCGAGCGTCGCGGCCGGCAGCCGGGGCTGATAGCCCGCGATGCCCAGCGCGACGGAGACGTAGCGGAAGTCCTGCGCCACCCAGCGGTGCGCCGCCTTGAGCGAGTCCAGCGCCGTCGGCGCGTCCTTCACCGCGTCGGCGAGCCTCGCGTCCAGGGCCGGCGTCACGGCGAACCGGTCCCTCACCAGCCCGGCGTACCACCGCGCCACGTCGGCCCAGGTGTACGGCGAGGCGACGGCCAGCCGCACCCGCACGGTGTCGGAGTCGGCGGCGAACGGCTCGCGCGCCGGCGGCTTGGGCACGTCCTGCGCGTCCCACTCGTACACCCGGCGGCCGTGCGCGACCGTGGTGCGCCGCTCGAAGCGGACGTTGCGCTCCCGGATCCGCGGCGTGAGCGAGGCCGGCACGTCGACGATCAGCCGCGAGCGCCGGGTCGGCCGGCTGTTGGTGACGCTCCACGCGGTGTAGAAGTCGCCCGGCATCACCGGATCGCGCGTCTCGACCGTGTAGCTGTAGTCCACCAGCAGGCCGGGGGCGAGGCCGCCGAGCGTGGCGCGGCGCACCTTGGTGTCCGAGTACACGGGGTACTCGAGCGCCGCCGGCACGTCGCTCTCCTGCTCGTGCGCGGGCCGCTCGCTGACCACCGTGCCGTCGGGCCGCAGCACCCGCGCCCAGTTGACCGTCAGCTTCTCCCGCGAGCCGGAGTAGGAGAAGCTCAGCTCGCCCCACGCTTCGACGCCGTCCTGGTCGAGGATCTGGATCACCTGGCGGTAGGTGCGCGTGCCGCGGCCGTCGGCCTCGATGCGCACGATCCCGTCGTCGAGCAGGTAGACGTACGGCTCGTCGGGATAGTCGGCCGGCTTCACGGCCAGCCGGTAGATCGTGTCGCTCGCGACCGAGGGGTCGCCCGCGGGCGTGACGACCGGCGCCTGGGCGCGGGCCGCCGCCGCGAGTCCCGCGAGCAGCAGGACGGTGGAAACGCCGTGGGGCATGGGCCTGCAAGATGGCTGGCGCGATGCTCCGGGGCAACCGATAGTTCGTAGCCGATGCCGTACTGTCCCGAGTGCTCCGCCTCCGTCCCCCCCGGGGTCGACGCCTGCCCCACCTGCGGCGCCTCGCTGGTGCCCACGCCCACGGGCGGCGGCGCCTCGCAGCCCGCGGCGCGCTCTCCGGTCAACACCGAGGAGGTCGCCGACGACCTCGGGCTCGCCCTCGGCGAGGGCTACCAGTACCTGCGTCTGGTGGGCGTGGGCGGGATGGGCGCCGTGTTCCTGTTCCGCGAGGTGGCGCTCAAGCGGCTGGTCGCGGTCAAGGTCCTCGCGCCCGACCTCGCCGCCGACGCGGGCGCCCGCGCGCGGTTCACCCGCGAGGCCCGCTCGGCCGCCGCGCTGTCGCACCCCAACGTGGTGCGGGTGTACGCGGTGGGCGAGACCGACGGGCTGCACCTTCCCTACATCGTGATGCAGTACGTCGAGGGCCCCTCGCTCGCCCAGTGGATGGAGGAGCACCGCCGCGCCAGCGAGCGCGACGGGCGGCGGATCATCGGCGAGGTGGCGGCCGGCCTCGCGGCGGCGCACGCGCGCGGCTTCCTGCACCGCGACGTCAAGCCGGCGAACGTGCTGCTCGAGGCCGAGACGGGGCGCGCCTACGTGGCGGACTTCGGCGTGAGCGCGGCGCTCGCCCGGACCTCGCCGGAGGCGACGGGCAGCCTCACGGCCACCGGCCACGTGGTGGGCACGCCGATCTACATGAGCCCCGAGCAGGCGGCGGGCGAGCCGCTCACCGACAAGAGCGACGTCTACAGCCTCGGCGTGATGGCGTACGAGCTGCTGGTGGGCGAGCTGCCGTTCAAGGCGACGACGGCGATGGGCTGGGCCGCGGCGCACCTGCGGGACACGCCCACGCCGGTCTCGCGGCGGCGCGCCGACCTCTCGCCCGAGGTGAGCCGCCTGGTGGACCGCTGCGTGGCCAAGCACCCGATGGACCGGCCCACGGCGGGCGACGTCGAGCGCGGGATGACGCCCACGCTCACCTCGGAGATCGAGTGGCCGCCGCCCGGGATGCACTGGCTCCACGGCCGCTCGCGGGTGCTGAGCCGGCTCGCCCTGGCCACGTTCGCCGGCGCGGTGCTCACGCTGAGCGCGATCACCTTCACGCCGCAGCTGCTGCAGGCGCACGCCAACTGGCTGTGGACGTTCCAGAACCCGTCGGGCCGCGACCCCGTGGCCGTGTCGCTGTTCCTGTGGCAGACGCAGCTGATCCTCGGCGTGAGCGTGCTGGCCCTGAGCCTGTTCGCGTTCCTCGCCCTGGGCACCGGCGCGGCGCGGCGGCTGGTGCGGCTGCGCGGCGCCGGCTGGCGGTGGAGCACGCTGGCCGACGTGGCCGCGGACCACGACCGCCGCAGCGGGCTGGTGCTGAGCGGGGCGCGCGAGTTCGCCTCGCTGGAGCCGGCCCGGCGCCGGGCCATCCTGATGGCGCGGCGCTGGCGCTCGGCCGCGCTGCTCGCCGCCGTGCTGTGGACCCTGGCCGCCGTCGGCGTGTGGGGCGCGCTGCTGCTCGTGGGCTCGCTCCAGGCGCTCCCCGTCGTGCCGGTGGTGGGCTTCGGGCTGTGGCTCACCGCGCTCGGTCCCCCGCTGCTCGGCGTCGCCATCGTCGCCGGCGCGTGGCTGCGGGAGCGGGGGCTCCTCGGCCCGCTGGCCCGGACGCGCCGCGGGCTCCGCGACCGCGACAGCGACGCCGCCGACTGGTACGCCAGCCTGTCCGTGGCGGTCCAGCCGGCGGGGCCCGCCGCGCACGGCCTCAGGCGCTGGGCGTGGAGCGGCCAGCTGCTCGCCGCGCTGCTCGCGCTGGTCGTGGTGGTGGCGATCGGGGAGGCGGTGGCCGCCAGCGTCACGGCCGTGCTCGCGACCCAGCGGCTCGGTCCGAGGACGGTGGCGCTGGTGAACTACCAGAAGGACATCCTGAACGACGACCCGATCGAGGCCGCGCGGCCGGCCTGGGCGCCGGTGCTGCCGCGGCCCGACGCCGTGGCCGACAGCGTGGTGCGCGGCTGGATCCGCTCGCTGGCCGACGCCGGCGGGCCGGCGCTGCCGCCGTACCGGCCGCGGCCTTCCACCCTGCTCCACGGCTCCTCGGCGCTGCTCGACGCGCTCCACGCCGCGGGCCGCGACTCGCTCGCGGCGGGGCTGCGGGACTCGCTCGCGCTGCTCGCGGCGCAGCCGCGCACCCAGCTGTTCCGCCGCGTGGCGCGCGCGCCGCTCGCGGCGACGCCGATGGCGGGACCCAACAGCCCGTTCGCCGCGGCCGATTCGGGCGACCCGCGGCCGAGCGTGATCCAGCTGCAGGAGGCGGCCATCGCCAACACGGCGGGGGCGATCCTGTCGGTGGCGCGGCACGACCTGGCCGGCGCCGCGGCGCGGATCGGGGAGACCGCCGCGTTCGCCGAGCAGCTGCTCCGGGCGCCCGACGTGCGCGCCAACGCCCTCGGCATGAGGATGCTGCGCGACCTGGTGGTGCAGCCGCTGATCGCGGTGCAGAAGCTGGGCGCGCGCGGCCTCGACGCCGAGGTGCTGCGCGACGCCTCGCAGCGCCTCGACGAGCCGCTGCCCGACGTGGCCGGCGCGGCGGGCCTCACGGTGAATCCGCGCGACAACATCCAGTTCACCGCCGCCGTCCAGAACCAGCACGTGCCGCCGGGCTACCGGATGGAGTACCTGGTCGAGGGCTGGGCGGGCCTGTGCGCCAACCCGTGGGAAGTGCTGACCGGGCCGAGCGCGGCGCGGAAGCAGGCGATGCTGGCGGCGGCGGACGTGATGACCGACGTGCCGCACGCGCGCGCGCTGGTGGCCTACGGCGCCGGCGTCTGGGAGCTGGGCGCCGACCAGCTGACGGCCACGGGCCTGCGCCACAGCCTGGTCGAGCGGGGACCGTGGGGCGTGCTGCAGCGCGTCCGGATGTGCTCGAGCACGCTGTACTGATCGGACGGCAGTTGCCGGACGCCAGGTTGCCGGTGGTTCCAGGACACCAGTTGCAGGAGCGGCGGGCAGGCTCCCGTTTCGCCCGGGGTCAGCTCCCGGCGGCTCCGCGGCCCGCGACCGCGGCGACGAACCGGGCCAGCTTCGCCTCGTCGAGCCTGCCGCCGGTGCGCACGCCGCTGCACACGTCGACGCCGAACGGGCGCACCGCCTCGATCGCGGCGGCGACGTTGCCGGGCGTGAGGCCGCCAGCGAGCCACACCGGCAGCCCGACGCCGTCGCGGATGCTGCGGCTCACCGACCAGTCGTGGGTGCGGCCCGTGCCGCCCAGCTCGCGGACGGCGGCGGAGGGGTTGCCGGAGTCCAGGAGCAGCGCGTCCGCGTGCTCGGCGGCGGCGAGGGCCGCGTGCAGCGCGTCGGAGCCGGTGACGTGGATGACCTGCACGATGCGGACGGCCGGGAGCGCCGCCCGGAGCGCGGCATGGCAGCCGGCCTCGGGACGGTCGACGATCTGCACCACCTGCGGGCCGAGCCGCCGCACCTGGTCGGCGATGGTCGCGGCGTCGCGCGCGCTGGTGAGCAGGAACGGGGTGACGCCGGGGGGCACGGCTCGCGCCAGCCGCGCGATGAGCGCCTCCGGAATGGGCCCGGGCCCGCTGGGCATCGCGGACACGAAGCCGACGGCGTCGGCGCCGTAGCGCACCGCGAGCCCGATCTCCTCGAGGCTCTGCATGCAGCAGATCTTGATGCGAACCGGACGGTCGGACACGCGCGCGCCCCGTTTGGCTTCCACCTGTCGGCGATGCTATGGTAATGCATGCCCGCCCAGCACGATACCACCGAAGTGTGGCTCGAGCATTGGCAGGACGAGGCCGACGCCGCCTTCCTGTATCGCCTCCTCGCCGAAGCCGAGCAGGACCCGGGTCGCGCGGACGTGTACCGGCGTCTCGCCGCGGTGGAGGACCGGCACGCGGCGCTGTGGCGCAAGCACCTCTCCGAGGCGGGCGTCGAGTGCGGCTCGCCGGTGCCCTCGCGCCGGGCGCGGCTGCTGGCGTGGACGGCGCGCCGCTTCGGCCCCGGCGTCCTGACCACGCTGCTCCTCAGGGAGGAGGGGCGCGAGGTCAAGGGCTACATGGACATGTACCAGCAGACCTCGCCGGGATCCGCGAAGGACACCGCGCTGCTGCTGGCGAAGGAGTCGGCCGAGCACGCGGAGACGCTGGGCGGCCTCGCGGGCAAGAGCGGCGAGCCGTGGCACCGGATGGAGTCGGGCGGCTTCCTCCGCAACGTGGTGTACGGCTTCAACGACGGGCTCACGGCCAACTTCGGGCTGGTGGCGGGCGTGATCGGCGCGGCCGTCGCGCCCCACGTCGTGCTGCTCTCCGGCGTGGCGGGGATGGTGGCCGACGCGCTGTCGATGGGCTCGTCCGGCTACCTGGCCGCGAAGAGCGAGCAGGAGGTGTACGAGCACGAGATCGCGATGGAGGCCGAGGAGATCCGCCTGATGCCGGAGGTGGAGGCCGAGGAGCTGGCGCTGGTGTACGAGGCCAAGGGCGTGCCGAAGGACGAGGCGCGCCGGATGGCCGGCGAGGTGATGAAGGACCCGGAGCGGGCCCTGGCCGAGAAGGTGCGCGAGGAGCTGGGGATCGGCGAGCGCCGGGCCACGCCGCTCCAGGAGGGCTGGATCACCGGCACGGCGACGGCGGTGGGCGCGCTGATCCCGGTGGCGCCGTTCTTCGTCCTGCACGGCGCCGCCGCCATCTGGACCGCGTTCGCGATCGCGATGGCGTCGCACTTCGCCGTGGGCGCGGCACGCAGCGTGTTCACCGGGCGCGGGATCTTCCGCAGCGGGAGCGACATGTTCGTCGTCGGCCTGGGGGTGGCCGCGGTGGGCTACCTAGTGGGCGACCTGATCGCGAAGGCGCTGTGACGAGGACGATCTGGATCGGGCTGGCGTTGCTGTGCGCCCTAGGGTTCTTCGTGATAGCCCGAAGGGCGAGTGAAACCACGGAGTCGGATCGGTTGCCGGACGCCAGGTTGCGCGGTGGTTCCAAGGACGAGAGTCTCGAAGAGTCCATCGACTGGGAAGAGCTGCGCAAGGCCGAGGACGAGATCCGGGACGTGGACCCGCTGGCGAAGCCGGAGGACGGCTTCGAGGGCGACGACTGGGGTCCGGGCTCGGCGAGGAGGCCGCCGGCGGTGTGAGGCGAAGTTGAGCGGTGGGCGCTCACCTCTCACCTGAACGTCTCACCTCTCATCTCTCACGCTCCTACTGTGCTTCAAACATCCCCACCGCCCCGTTGGTCGCGTCCGCGAACGCGTGCGTGACGAAGGGATACGTCCCGGGCTCGGCGAGCCGGGTCTCGAAGATCATCCCGCCGCCGGGGGGCACGGTGGCCGTCTGCACTCCTTCCCACGCGTGGGCCGCGATCGCATCCGGGTAGACCTTCGAGAAGATCGCTCCCACCACGTGGAAGGCCGAGATCCGGTTGGGCCCCGCGTCCACGACGTACAGGCGGAGCAGCTCGCCCGCCTTGACCGAGATCGGGTGGTCGGCGTACTGGGCGGCGACGCCGTTGAAGGTGACCTGGTCGGGCGCGCCGCTCAGCAGCTTGTTCCAGTCGAGCTGCAGCGCGCCGGCGGCGTCCGCGGCCGGCCTGGTGTACCACTCGCCCTGGACGAACACGAACTCGCGGGCGGGCGGGAGCGGCCTGGCCGGGTCCACGATGAGGGCGCCGTACATGCCGTTGGCGATGTGCATCGCGACCGGGGCGGTGCCGCAGTGGTAGAGGAAGGCGCCGGCCACCTGCGGGACCCAGCGGAACTCGATGGAGTCCCCCGGCATGACGTTCCTGTACACCCGGCTCGGGGCGATTTGCGCGGCGTGGAAGTCGATGCTGTGCGGCATCATCCCATGGTTGACGAGGGTGAAGTCCATGGTATCGCCCACGGTCACCCGCAGGACGGGGCCGGGGGAGCGGCCGTCGAAGGTCCACGCCTCGTAGACCACCCCGGGGGCGATGGCGAGCCTGGCCTCCCGCACCTCGAAGCGGACGCGCTGCACCCTGGACGCGGCCGGCTCGGGCGCGCGCGGGTCCACCGGCGCCGGCGCGGTCGAGGTGCCGACCGGCGCCTCCCCGTGGGAGACGTTGGCGGGGATGGGCGTGGAGGTCCACGGCTCCTCGCGTTTGGCGGCTCGCGCCGTGGGACGCGACGTGCAGGCGGCGGCGAGCAGCAGGGCGAGCACGACGGACGCTTGAGGACTACGCACGGTCCACCTCGGCGTTGGGCGACGGGAGCGGTTCAAGATAAGTTGCGGGACCGCATCCACTGAAGAGGAGGACGGGGAGCCGCATGGCCGCGCCGCGCGTCGTGATCGTCGGAGGAGGTTTCGGGGGGCTGTACGCCGCGCGCGCGCTCCGCCGCGCGCGGGTGGACGTGACGGTCGTCGACCGGACCAACCACCACGTCTTCCAGCCCCTGCTCTACCAGGTGGCCACGGCCGGCCTCTCGCCGAGCCAGATCGCCTACCCGGTCCGCGGCGTGCTCCGCCGCCAGGCGAACACGCGCGTCCTGATGGCGACCGTGACCGGCGTGGACGTCGCGCACCGCCGGGTGCTCCTCGCCGACGGCGACCTGGCGTACGACTTCCTGATCCTCGCCCCGGGGGCGCGGCACTCGTACTTCGGCCACCCCGAGTGGGAGCCGCTGGCGCCGGGGCTCAAGACGATCGACGACGCGCTCGGCGTCCGGGCCCGCATCCTGTCCGCGTTCGAGCGCGCCGAGCGCGAGCGCGACCCGGAGCGCCGCCGCGCGCTGCTGACCTTCGTCGTGGTCGGCGGCGGCCCGACCGGGGTCGAGCTGGCGGGGGCGATCGGCGAGATCGCCTGCAAGGTGATGGCGCGCGACTTCCGCACCATCGACACGCGCGACACGCGGACGATCCTGGTCGAGGCGGGTCCGCGCATCCTGCCCGCCTTTCCTCCGGGCCTGGCCGAAAAAGCCGAGCGCTCGCTGGAGCGGCTGTGCGTGGAGGTCCGCGCCGGCGAGGCGGTGACGAGGCTCGAGGAGGGCGCGGTGTGGCTGGGCGCCGACCGGATCGCGTGCGCCACGGTGTTGTGGGCGGCGGGCGTCGCGCCCTCGCCCATCGGGCGCACGCTCGGCGTGCCGCTCGACCGCGCGGGGCGCGTGGTGGTGAACGCCGACCTCTCGATTCCCGGGCACCCGGAGGTGTTCGTGATCGGCGACCTCGCCGCCGCGAGCGACGAGCGGGGCCGGCCGCTGCCGGGCCTCGCGCCGGTCGCGATCCAGGAGGGCGAGTACGCCGCGCGCGTCGTGGCGCGGGAGGCCGGCGGACGGGGCGCGGCGGGCTCCCCGCCGCGCGCGCCGTTCCGGTATCGCGACCGGGGCACGATGGCCACGATCGGGCGCGCCGCGGCGGTGGTGGACCTCGGCCGCCTGCGGCTCTCCGGCTATCCCGCGTGGCTGCTGTGGTGCTTCATCCACATCCTGTGGCTGATCGGGTTCCGGAACCGGTTCGTGGTGATGATCGAGTGGGCGTGGGCGTACCTACGGTTCGAGCGATCGGCGAGACTGATAACTGGAGGCGCGGGAAGCGTGAGAGGTGAGGAGTGAGGGTCACTCCTCACTTCTCACTGATGCGCTCCACTCCTCTTGTGGTCACCCGGGCCTGCAGCAGCGGCAGCGCCGTTACCTCCCCGTCGCCAATCGCGATCGCCCCGTCCAGCGCCTTCTTGCCGAGCTCGATCCCCTCCGCGTCCCGCGCGAAGATCGAGGCGATCGGCTCCGACGCGTGCACCGGCTGGCCGGGGCGCGCGGTGATCACGAAGCCCACCGTCGGATCCACCGCGTCCTCCACCTTCCGCCGGCCGCCGCCCATCTCGACCACGGCGCGGCCGATGGCGCGCGGCTCCACCCTGAGGACCGTGCCCGACTTCCGGGCGTAGTACACCTCGACCTCGGAGGCCTGCGGCAGCAGCGACGGGTCGTCCACCACCGCCGGATTGCCGCCCTGCGCCTCGATGATCTTCTGGAACGTCTCGGCGGCCTTCCCGTTCCCGAGCGCCTCCTCGAGTCGCTTCCGCGCCGCGGCGCGGTCCTTCTCGCCCGCGAGCACCAGCATCTCGACGCCCTCGGCGACGGTGACCTCGTGCAGGTCACGCGGGCCCTCGCCGCGCAGGCCCATGATCGCCTCTTCGGCCTCGAGCGCGTTGCCGCACGCGCGGCCGAGCGGCCGGTCCATCGCGGTGAGCAGGGCGACGGTGGGGCAGCCGCGGTCCTCGCCCAGCTCGATCATCGTCCTGGCGAGCGTCAGCGAGCGCTCGGCGTCGGTGATGAAGGCGCCGCTGCCCTGCTTCACGTCGAGCACCAGCCCGTTGAGCCCCTCGGCGAGCTTCTTCGACATGATGCTCGCCGCGATCAGCGGCACGCACTCGACGGTGGCCGTCACGTCGCGCAGCGCGTACAGCTTCTTGTCCACCGGCGCGATCTCCGGCGTCTGGCCGATCATCGCGCAGCCGATCCTCTCGACCTGAGCGCGGGTCGCCTCGAGCGACAGGTCGGTGCGGAAGCCCGGGATGCTCTCCAGCTTGTCGAGCGTGCCGCCGGTGTGGCCGAGGCCGCGGCCGCTCATCATCGGCACCGCGACGCCGCACGCCGCCACCAGGGGCGCGAGGATCAGCGACACCTTGTCGCCCACGCCGCCGGTGGAGTGCTTGTCGACCACCTTGCGGCCGAGCCTGGAGAAGTCGAGCCGGCTCCCGGACGCCATCATCCCGTCGAGCAGGCCCGCGGTCTCCTCGCGCGTCAGCCCCTTGAGGAAGCAGGCCATCAGCAGCGCGCTGATCTGGTAGTCGGGAACGGCGCCGGCCTGGTAGGCCGTGAGCAGCTCGCGCCACTCGGCCGCCGTGAGGGCGCCGCCGTCGCGCTTGCGCTCGATCAGGGCGGGGACGAACATTAGGCCACCCTCACCCCACCGGGGAGCCGTCCATGCGCGCGATAGCGTTGCCCACCACGCTCGCCGCCCTGCTCGTCGGCGCCGCGGCCCCGCTGGCCGCGCAGACCGTCGCCGCCCACCTCGCCGCGGGCGACACCGCGCGCTGCGAGCGCCTCTCGCCGGCCGCGCTGGCGCACTTCCGCGAGGCGCTGGCCCTCGACTCGCTGAGCTACGAGGCGAACTGGAAGGCGTCGCGCGAGCTGACCGACATCGGCAAGCTGATGCCCGACGCGCAGCGCCGGGAGCGGGACTCGGTGTACGCCGAGGCGCTGGCGCTGGCGCGCCGCGCGGTGCGGGTGGACTCGCTGGGCGCCGACGGCCACTACATGGTCGCCGTGGCCGCGGGCCGCGTGGCCCTCACCAAGAGCGCCAAGGAGCGGGTGCGCTCGGCGCGCCTGGTGCGCGACGAGGCGCTGCGGGCCGTGGCGCTCGATCCCCGTCACGACGGCGCGCTGCACGTGCTCGGCCGGTGGAACGCCGAGATCATGCGGCTGCCGGGGCTCACCAAGTTCTTCGCGAAGACGTTCCTGGGCGCGTCGATCTTCAACGCGGCGTCGTGGGACAGCTCGTTCGTCTACTTCGACCGCGCGATCCAGCTGAACCCGCAGAACATCTACCATCACCTCGACCTCGCCGAGGCGCTGGTGGACGACGACCGCCGGGCGGAGGCGCGGCCGCACCTCGAGGAGGTGGGGCGGCTGCCGCTGGGCTGCGACGTGGGGGACCCGTCGTACAAGCAGCGGGCGACCGAGCTGCTGCAGAAGATCACTCGCCGGTAGCTTCGTCGCGGAGATGGCGCCGCTGCGCACGCGCGCGGCGGACCCGCTCGCGCGCTTCCTCGTAGCGGTCGCGCGCGTCGCCGGTGAGCTGGCGCGCCCGCCGCGCCAGCGTGCGCCGCGTCTCGGCGCCGGTCTGCGGCGCCAGGAGCAGGGCCAGGCCGGCCCCGACCAGCGCCCCCAGGATGAGGCCCGCCGCGAACGTGCGGGCCCTGCCGTTTCCACCCTCACCGCTCATCGCCCTCTCCGGCCACGGGGCCGAGAACGTAGCACGGCGCGACGGTGCGCGCCAACCGGGACGCCCGCCGGTGACGCGCGGCTGACGTCCCGGGGTCACACCCTGCGGCACGCCACCGGAGTCCGCGCCATGCGTCCGCTCGCCTGCCTGCTCGCCGCCGGCGCCGCCGCGCTCGCCGCGGGCGCCTGCGAATCGCCCACCGCCGCGAGCGCGGACCTCGGGCCCGTGGTGGCCCTCGATTCCCTCCGCACGGTCGACGCCGCCGGGCTGCCGTGCTGCGCCGTGGACTCCGCGGGCGGGCGCGCCACCCTGGTCGGGGGAACGCTGACCTTCCGCCGCTACGCGCACTACACCGACACCACCGCCACGCCCGCCGGTCCGATGTCCGCCGCCTGCGTGACCGGCGTGCCGGACGGATCGACCCTCCACCAGAACGGCCTGGTGACGGTGGGCGACAGCGTGGGCTACCTGGTCATCCCCTGCCACGTCGGCACGTACAGCCTCGCCGTCACCGTGCGGCTCGCCTTCGCCGACGGCGGCTCGAAGACCAGGGACGTGATCGTGTCGTCGGGGACCTACGCGTGGCGGCAGGACACGCTGTCGCTCGTGGACGCCACCATCCGCCTCGTGGCCGCGACGATGTCGTGGGACACCGTCATCGTCGCGGCCCCGAGCCACACCTACAAGCTCCAGGCTGTCGCGGCGTACTGAGCTGTCCCCGCCGCGCCGGCCGCCTCGCATCCGGACCGGCCGCGACGGCCCGCCGGCACGGGACCGGCCAGCGCGATCTTGCGCTAGAAGAGCACCCCTCCGGTGAGAACGAACGCGCTGGTGCTCTTCACGAGCACCACGCGCAGCTCCCCGAACGGCGTGAACTTGCCCAGGCCGGGGAAGTCCGCGCCGCCGAGGATGTTCAGGCCGACACCCGTCCGCTTGATGCCGTGCAGAAGAGCGAGCCCGGTGCCGACGTACGGCGACACGGTCTTGAGCGTGGGGATCTGGAAGTGATAGGTCGCGTTCCCGTCGGCCCCCCAGACCGTGCCGGCGCTCGGGAAGTAGACGTTGAACGCTCCGACCACGCCGAGGCCCGGCGCCGTCGGAATCGCCTTGGCGAGGCTCGCCTCCACGCGGCCGCCCACGCCGAAACCGATGCTGTTGCTGGCCCAGTCGAGCTGCGGACCGAACTGGATCTGGGCGTGAGCCGGACGATTGATCGCGACGGCCAGGCACACGAGCGCGATTGCGGTCGGCAGACACTTGCACATGCGCACGGATCCTCCTCGAGTGTGAGCTGTCAGATGTCCCGGATGACCAGCGACCGACGGCAATAGATATGGGACGGCGTGACGGCTACGGCTACCTGCCTCATCGCAAGAAACCGATGGTTTTTGTAGGAGATTCGAAACGGGGCGCGTGGCAGTTGCGCCGCGGCGAGCGAAGCACGACAATGCGGGCGCGCGTCATCACTCGCACGAGGGAGACACCCATGACGAAGCCGCTTGGCGCCGCCCTGCTCGCGTCCGTCGTGGTCGCTGCCGGATGCGTCGGCTCGATCTTTCCGCTGTGGAGCGGACCCGAGATGGTGTTCGACGCCCGTCTCGTCGGCACGTGGCACCAACCGGGCGCGAAGGGCTGGATCGACGTCCGCGCCTCCGGTCCCTTCACCTACCGCGTGATGGTCCGGGACGATTCGGGGAAGACGGGCACGTTCGCCGGGATGCTCGGCCGCCTCGACGGCCGGCTGGTGCTCGACCTCCAGCCCGACGTGACGCACCTCGACGCGCCGCAGCAGTTCATCGGGATGCTGCAGCCGCTGCACGCGTTCCTGATCGTCGACTCCCTCGGCGAGCGCCCGCAGCTCAGCCTGCTCGACCCGGACTCGCTCAAAGCGTACCTCGCCACGCACCCGGGCGCGGTGCGGGCCGACACGCTCACGGCCGGCGTCGTGCTGGAGGCGGGGCCGCGGGAGCTGCAGGCGTTCCTCCGCGGATACCTGCAGCGGCCTGGCGTCGCCGAGGCCCAGACGCCGGGCCTCACGCGCTGCCACGACTGCCAGGTGCCGCCGCGCTGAGGCGGCGCACGGCCGGCCGGCCCGCGAGCCCGAATCTCCCGGCGTGCGCCCGGTGAAGACGCCGTGAGGCCGGCGCGCCGGAACCCTTACCTCTAGGAGTGCGCGATGCAGGTCACGACCACGTTCTCGCTCGACGGCTACCGGATCATGGAGTACAAGGGCCTGGTGCGCGGCATCGTCGTCCGCGCGCCCACGATCGGCCAGGGCATCCTCGGCGGGCTGAAGACGATCGTCGGCGGACAGATCGGCGCGTACACCGAGATGTGCGAGCAGACCCGCCAGCAGGCGTACGACCGGCTGGTCGAGCACGCGGCCGCGCTCGGTGCCAACGCGGTGCTCGGGCTGCGCTACGAGTCGTCGGAGGTGGGCCGCCAGTCGTCGGCGACCGAGGTCCTGTGCTACGGGACCGCGGTCGTCGTGCAGCGCGTGGCGTAGCGATCCGCGCGCACCGGGCCGCCGGCGCCTCGTCTCCCCGCGCCGGCGCGCCCGGTCAGTTGCAGGTGATGAGGCCTTCCAGCGTCGCGGGCCCGACCGGGACCGCGTTGCCGTAGAACACGTAGCACTGCCGCAGCGTCCAGGTGCTCGACGCGGACGCGGACCACCCGCCCGCGCCCGCCTCGACGATGTTCACCGAGGTCCCCGACGACGGGCTGTAGAGCGAGAGAGAATCCGTCGAGCTGCTGTACTGGGAGTACTCGTCGAAGTACGCCTCCTCCGCCGTGGCGAGGTTGCGGAGGTCGGACGTCATCGCGGCCACCGCCGCGCGGTCGCGCGCGGCGGCCCAGCGCGGGATCAGCACCGTCACGAGGATGCCGATGGTCACGATGACCATCAGCAGCTCGATCAGGGTGAAGCCACGGGTACGCTTCGCCAACGCCGACTCCGTGCAAAGTGGGCGCGAGGGCGCGATCGATCCGACCCCGGGCCGGGACCGACGGCGACCCGCGCGGGCCGTAGTGGACGATTGCAACGCAAGGACGACACCAGGCCGGCCCGACCGGCCGCCGCCGCTGCCTTCCCCGTTGCCGCTCATCGCGTTACGCCCGGACCCGCAGCGCCTGCCCCGGTCCCAGGACCAAAGTCAAACCCGTTGCGTTTTGCGTCAAGACCACCCACAACGCAAGCCGCGGCCTACCTCGGCAGCGGTTGCCGGTCCTGGGTCGTCCGCTGCCCGGTCCCGGCTCCGCCGCCCGCCCCCTCTCCCACGCCCGCCTCCACGCCCGACGCCCGCCGCCGCGCCGCCAGCGCGCAGCCGACCGTGACCACCAGGCACAGGAGCGCGAACCAGTCGCCCGTGCGGCTGTAGAACGTGCCGCCCGGCGCGACCCGCACGCCGGCCGAGACCAGCACCTCCGACGCCGCGTCCGACGCGCGCTCGGCCACGATCCGCCCGCGCGCGTCGCTCACCGTGAGCCGGCCGTCCGACGCCGCGCGCGCCACCGCGAAGCCGCCCTCGACGCCGCGCAGCACCGCCATCCGGCTGTGCAGCCAGCCGTCCGCCCCGAAGTCCCACGCCGGCACCAGCAGCAGGCCGACGCCGGCGCGCGCGTATGCGAGGCCCGTCGGCACGAAGTCGAGGTCCTTGCAGATGGCGACGCCGGCGGTCGCCACGCTGTCCGGCAGCACGCCGGGCACGCTGCCGCGGTAGTAGCCGTCCTCGAGGCCGGGCACGAGGTGGACCTTGTCGTAGTCGAGCAGGGTGCGGCCGTCGGGGCCGAACACGGCCGCGACGTTGTGCGGCGGCGCCTCGCCCGCGGCGTTGAGGCCGGCGACCACGGTCGTGTGCCAGCGCCGGGCCGCCGAGGCGAGGGCGACGCGCACGCCGTAGTCGTCGGGCGGCCGGACCGCGACGAACTTCTCCGGCAGCACCACGTACTGCAGCCCCCGCGAGGCCAGCGCCGAGACGCGGGCCGCGTAGCCGCGCGCCACCCGCAGCGCGTCGTTCCCGTTCTCGGCGAACGGGCGGTTCGCGGTGTCGCTCGCCGCCAGGCCCACGCGCACGACGGTGGACGGCTCCGGCGCCGCGAGCCGGAGGTCGCCGAAGACCAGCGTGGCCGCGGCCGCGAGCGCCGCCACCCCGAACGCCGCCTCGCGCGCGTGGCGCGAGTCCCGCACGCGCCACATCACCGCCAGCGCCGCCGAGCCGAGCGAGACGACGAAGCTGATGCCCCAGATGCCGGTCACCGACGCCAGCTGCACCACCGCCAGGACGTCGGCCTGCGTGTAGGCGAGGCTCCCGAACGTGCCGTTGGGCGAGACCTGCGAGACCACGTACTCCTCGAGCGCCACCAGCGCCGCGTAGGCGAGCGACGTCGTGACCGGCCCGGTGCGCCGCGCGATCGAGCGCCAGGCCAGGGCCACCACCGCCCACGGCGCGGCCGTCGCCACCACGCCGAGGGCGAGCATCGGCGGCGGCAGCGCGCCCCAGTAGGCCACGACGAGACTCGCCGCGCCGATGGCCGGGGCCGCGAACGCCGCCAGCGCCGCGCGCGGCCCCTTCAGCTCCGGGAGCACGATGAGCAGCGGGACCGGCGCGAGCCACGCCAGCGGCCACACGTGGTTGATGCCGCTCGACGCATACCACATCCCGCCGCTCAGGAGCACCGCGACGACGACGTCCAGGACCGCCCCCGTCCGAAGTGACGGCCAATCTTAGGCGCCCGGGCCCCGGGGCGCGAGGGACGGCGGCGCGAGCGGCCGGGTCGCGCGCCCGCCGGCCGCCTATCGCCGCAGCGCGGCCTTGGTGAGCAGGTACGAGGGGATCGGCGCGTCGAACTCGATGGACCGGATGACGAACTCGGTGCCCTCGCCTTCCTTCAGCACGTCCTTGTACACCGCGTGCCTCGGCACCCAGCGCCCCCCGACCTCGGCCACGTCGCCGAGGCGCATCGTCTTGAGGAGCCTCCCGCTCCGCGCGTACAGGTCCTCCCGGAGCGGCACGAACCGCTCGGCGTCCACCCAGACCTTCCGGGTGTGGTAGGCGAGGCCCTCGCGCCTGGCCGTGAGGTCCACCACCAGGCAATTCCGGCCGTCGAGCGTGTCGCTGCCCGACACCGTGGCGGCGTACGAGCGCTCGAGCCGCGGGTCCTCCATCATGTCCTCGTACGACAGGTCGGAGCCCATCACCGACTGCCGCAGCATGCTCCCCGAGATCATGATCGTGCGGTCGGTGCCCGGATCGTAGGTCCACAGGTCGTCGCCGAGCTTCAGCATCTTGGTGCCGCGCTCCCGCGCGGGCGCGAGGTACTCCGTGTAGGCGTCGGAGGTGCCGCGCTGCCAGGTCTTCGACTCGATGGTCCGGGTCTCGCGCTCGCCGTGCACGATCATCTGCGAGGTCATGATCCGGCTCTCGGCGAACAGGTTCGCGTCCACGCGGCGCACGATCTCGTCGCCCGACGGGGTCTGCGCGGCGGCCGCGGCGGCGCGCAGGGCCAGCGCCAGCCACCACGCGCGCCTCACGCCTCCAGCTCCTTGAACAGCTGCGAGGTCTGGCGCCGGTAGATGCCGAGACCCGAGATGCCGGCGCCCAGCACCGTCGCCAGCAGCCCGGGAACGAACCCGACCAGTGCGGCTCCCGGCGTCACGCGGGCGCGGAGCACGTCTTCCATCATCATCGTGTTGTCCTTGAGGAGCGCGCGCACGTTGATGCCGTGCACCTGGAGAACGTACGACGCGGCGAGCCCGATCGCGGTCCCGACCAGCGAGCCCACGAGGCCGATGGCGACCGCCTCGACCAGCATCGCCCGGTAGACGTGGCCCTGGTCCTCGCCTACGGCGAGACGGACGCCGATCTCGCCGTAGCGCCGGAGGCTCCCCATCAGCCCCGCGTTCCACAGCACGATCGACATCGCGAACACGAAGAAGGCGATGACGGCGTCCAGAATCACCGCGATGTAGTCGAGCAGGTCGGACAGGCCGCTCGCCTGTCGCAGCGTCTCCATCACGGGCCGGTAGCGGCCGGTCGAGCGGGCCGCCGCGTCGAAGCTGGCCGCCACCGAGTCGGCCGTGCGCTCGTGATACAGGTCGTCGCGGAAGAAGCCGAGGATGGCCGACGCGCCGTCCTCCATGTCGAGCGCCGCGCGCACGTCGGCCAGGTCGGCGACCAGCGCGCCGTGATCCATGGGCCCGATCCCGAACCGCACGGTGCCCACGACCGTGAAGTTCGCGAGCGCCATCGCGCCGTTCATGGTCGAGCCGATGAGCGTCGCCGTCTGCCCGGGCCGGATCCCGAGCCGGGTCGCCAGCTCCTCGGAGACCAGGGCCTCGCCGCGCCGCGCCGGCAGGCGCCCGCGCACCAGCGCCGCCGCGAGCCGCAGCAGTCCCGGCTCCGGGCTGCCGGGAGAGAGCAGGTCCGCGCCGAGGCCGGCCACCGGCGCCTGGGCGCGGGTTTCCCCGCGCGCGTCGGGCACGTCGAGCAGCCCGCCGAAGGTGATGCGCGGCGTCCAGCGGAGTGCCGGGTAGCGCGCGCGCAGGCCGGCGAGGATCGTGTCGGCGCCGAGCAGCGCCAGGTCGTTGGGCATCTGGTCCGCGTCGGTCGCGTACGCGGCGGTGGTGACGCGCAGGTAGCCCGATCCGAAGTGCGCGGTGGACTGGAGCAGCGACGCCTCCACGCCGCGCAGCCAGGCGAACATGAACACGGTGAGCATGACGCCGGCGGCCACGGTGAGCAGCGGGAACAGCGAGCGCGAGCGGTCGCGCAGCAGGCCCTTGAGCAGAAACCGGATCACGCCGTCCGCCCGCGCAGCGCGTCGGTCGGCCTCAGCTTCGCGATGCGGCGGCTCGGCAGGTAGCTCACCACGGTCGTGACCAGCAGCACCAGCGCCGCCGTCCCCACCACCAGCGCGGCAGGGTAGATCGGGTAGATCCGCTCGCCGACCGCGAGGCCGAAGCTGTCGGTGCCCTGCGGCATGCCGTAGCCCCTCACGGCCACGTACGTGAGCAGCGGCAGGCCGTACGCCGCGGCGAGGACCGCGGCGAGCGCGCCGTTGAGCGCGCCCTCGATGGTGAACAGGCCGATCACGCGGACGCGCGTCATCCCGAGCGCCATCAGCGTGCCGATCTCGCGCCGGCGCCGGAAGATGGACAGCACCTGGGTGTCGAAGATCGCGAGCATCGCGAGGAACAGCAGGAACGCGTAGAGGATGCTGGCGTCGATGGACTTGAGGCGCTTCAGGGCCCGGATGTCGCGCAGCAGCCAGTCCTGGCTCTTCCAGCTCCACCCCGCCACGGGGCCCGGCGCCGCGGCCCCTTGCCGCAGCACCAGGAGCGAGGCCTCCCCCGCCATCCCGGTGAGGCGGCGCAGCGTCTCGAGCGGGATCCAGATCTGGTCCACGTCGATCTCCTGCACCGTCGTGCGCATCACCGCCGCGATCCGGACGTCGGCCGCGTCGAACGTGCCGTGCGCGTCGCGCCACTGCACCGTGATCGGGTCGCCGGGCGCCAGCCCCGTGCTCCTGGCCATGCGCGCGCCGACGAGGGCCGGAATCGTCCCGCCGCCCCCCCCCCCGGCCAGCGCCGCGGACGGGATCGTCAGGATGCGCTGCCCCGGCGCGATCCCCTTGAGGAGGACGCCGCGGAACCTCCCGCCCGGATAGATGCTCGCCTGCCGCACCAGGATCGGGGTCGCGAGCCCGCGCGCGACGAGCGAGTCGAGCGCCGGCGGCACCAGGGCGTGCGCGTCGGGCAGCGTCAGCGGATCGTAGGGATCGTAGCGGGCCTGCCAGTACTGCCCGCCGCCGTACAGCGCGCCGACCGAGGCCTGCGAGGCCTGCTCGTTCATGCCGTCGTACATCCCCTGCAGGAACACGATCGCGACGAACGAGAACGACAGCGCGACCACGTTGAGCCAGGTGCGGATCCCGGCCCCGAGGAGGTTGCGCAGCGCGAGCTTGAGGAGCAGCACCGCTACCTCCGCTCGTCGGCGGCGATGCGGCCGTCCACCAGCGTGATCTTGCGCCGGAGGTAGCCGATCACCTTCTCGTCGTGGGTGGCGAACACGAACGTCGCGCCGAGCGTCTCGTTCAGCCGCACCATCGTGCGCATGATGTGGTGCGAGTTCTCGGCGTCGAGGTTGGCCGTGGGCTCGTCGGCCAGGACGATCTCCGGCTGCTTGACCACCGCGCGGGCGATGGCGACGCGCTGGCTCTGCCCGCCCGAGAGCTGCGCGGGCCGCGAATCCGCCCGGTCGGCGAGGCCGACCCACTCCAGCGTCTCCATCACCATCTTCCGGCGCCGCCCGGCGTCCACGCCCCGCAGCAGCAGCGGGAACTCGACGTTCTCGTAGACCGTGTACACCGGCAGCAGGTTGAACGTCTGGAAGATGAACCCGATGTGGTGGTTGCGGAGCCGCGCCGCCTCCCGGTGGGTGAGCCGCGCGACGTCGGCGCCGAGGACCTCCACCCGGCCGCCCGACGGCGCGTCCAGCGACCCGATGATGTTGAGCAGCGTGGTCTTGCCCGAGCCGCTCGGCCCCACCACGCCGGCGAACTCGCCCCGCGCGATCGAGAGGTCGATCCCGTCCAGCGCCCGCAGCGTGCCGCCCCCGAGCGCGTACCGCTTCTCGAGCCGCTCCACCCTGACCTGGATCTCGTCCGCCATCGCGGTTTCCATCAGTGGTTGTACGCGACGATGAGCTGCAGCCCGCGGCCCGCGAACGCCTGGCCCGCCTGCGCGGTCCCGAGCCCGAGCGCCACCGGCTGCGCCGGATTCCAGAAGCCGAGCAGGTAGAAGGTCCACGCGTCGTACGCCCGCTGCCAGGTGAGGATCCGGAACCACCGGCCCGCCTGCCAGTCGTGATACACGATGGCGGACACGCGGTCCACGATCCCGACCGGGTAGTTCACCAGCAGGCCCGAGAAGCCCACGCCTCCCCCGCCGCCGAGCGCGGAGGAGAGCGTGTCGAACCGGGCGTACTCGGCCAGCACGTAGAGGCCGTTGCCCACGCCCACCGTGTAGTCGGCGCCGACGGTCCAGAACCGCTGCCAGCGCGGCACCGGGAGGTCGGTGCGCTCGCGCACCAGCGCCGCCTCGCCCCACAGGCCCACCCCCACGTTCCACCTGCCGTCCAGGCCGACGCGGTCCTCCGGCACGTAGGTCCCGCCGGGCAGGCTCCGCAGGTCCGCCTCCCGGTGGTGGTAGGTGACGGCCAGCTCTCCCGCCGGGACCGGCAGCTGCGCCCGGCCGCCGTACTCGACCGCGCCGCGCTCGGTGGGCGCGCTCTCCCAGCCCTTGGGACGCACGTTGCCGACCAGCGCCCACGCCCAGAGGTTCGCGTTGTCCGGGAAGGTGTAGCGCGCGAGCGCGCCGGTGACGCCGTCGGTGAGCTGCAGCGGGTCCCGCGGGTCCACGCGGTCGAACCACATCAGCGGCCGGAACAGCGTGGCCGAGCCGAAGTTGATCTTCTGGAGTCCGGCGCGGGCCTCGAAGCGCGGCGTGGCGAAGCGCAGCCAGGCGCGGTAGGGCTTGAGCGTGGCGTCGTAGTCGGGCCGGCCGGCGCCGAAGCGCCCCGCCACGAAGGCGTCGGCCGTGAGGTCGAGCGCCAGCGAGTCGCCGCCGGCGCCCGCCGCCTGGCGGAGCGCGAGGTCGGGCAGGTAGCGCAGGCCCGTCTGCGAGACCGGCGACGAATCGGGCTGCGAGGTGATCCAGGCGGAGGCCTGGCCGCTGAAGACGGCCTGCTGGGACCGGGCCGGCGAGGCCGGCCAGAGCACGAGTGCGGCGAGCGCGCCGGGCCCCGCCAGCCGCGACCTCACCGCCGCGGCCTCCGCGAGCGGGCGCGCGGGGCGGCGTTCCCGGCGCGGCGTCCCGGGGCCGGTCCCTCGACGGCCAGCAGGCGCCGCATGGTGTCGAACACCAGCCGCGTGTGCCGCTGCAGGCTCCACGGCGTCACCGTCGGGTGCACCGCGAGGAAGATCCCGTCGAGCACCGCGTCGTTCGCCTCCAGCAGCCGCACCAGGACGTCGACCGGCAGATCGGTGCGCACGCAGCCGAGGCGCCGGCCCGCCTCCACCAGCCTCCGGTACAGCGACTGCGCCTTGGCCAGGACCGGGGCGAAGCGCGGGCTCCGCCGCTGGGTCGGTGTGAGCTGGACGGCCACCCGGAACAGGTCGCCGGCCAGGTCCACGGACGCCGCCCACCCGAACACCAGGCGCTGGACGGTCGGCCAGAAGTCCTCCCGCGAGAGCCGGGCCGTGTCCGGCATCGCGAGCCGGGCCAGCATCGCGTCCGCCGCGTCCTCGAGCACGGTGGCCAGCAGGTCGTCCTTGTCGTCGAAGTAGTAGTAGTAGGCGCCCTTGCTGACGCCGGCCTCGGCGAGGATCTCGTTGAGGGAAGCGCCCTCCAGGCCGCGGGCGGCGAACTGCCGGGTCGCGATGCGGAGCAGCCGGGAACGGGCCCGCGGGGCCAGGTTGTAGAACCGCGCGCGCGGCATGAGACCGATGGTATGGACCGGCGGTCTACGCCGCAAGGGCCGGGAGCGGCGGCCGTCCGCCCGGACGGGCGTTGCGGGTTCGGCGCCGGACCGCGCATGTTGAGCGCGGAGCACGACGGAGCGAGCGCCGCCGGACCGACCGTGGAAGCCTCGGACCGTACCCTGCGCACCCTGGAGCGGAAGAGCGCCCAGTTGCGCGCCGTGGGCCAGATCGGCGCGGCGCTCGCGGCGGCGTGGGAGCTCGCCGACACGCTCGAGGTCATCACCCGCATCACGTCCGAGGTCATGGGCGTGGATTCCTGCTCCATCTACCTCCAGGAAGAGCGCGGCACGCGGCTGGTTCTCCGGGCGACCACCGGCCTGGCCAGGGAGGCCGTCGGTCGCGCCGCCCTCGACGCCGGCGAGGGCCTGACGGGCTGGGCCGTCACCCACGGGCAGCCGGTGGCCGTGCGGGAGGCCCTGAACGACCCGCGCTTCAAGCTCCTGCCGGAGACGCGCGAGGAAGGGTTGCGCTCCCTGCTGGCCGTCCCGCTGAGCGTGCAGGGCCGCGTGATCGGCGCCATGAACGTGCAGACCGCCGCCCTGCACGAGTTCGCCGGCGACGAGGTCGAGCTGCTGTCCCTGATCGCCAACCTCGCCGCGGGAGCGCTCGAGAAGGCCGCGCTCCACGACCGCATGCGGCAGCAGATCCAGGAGCTCTCCACCCTGGCCGAGGTCAGCCGCGCGGTGACGTCCCCGCTGTACCTCAACGAGATGCTGGGCGTGGTGACCGAGATGGCGGCCCGCGTGATGGGGGCCAAGGCCACCTCGCTGCACCTGCTGGACGAACTCAGCGGCAGCCTGGTGCTGCGTGCGATGCACAACATCGGCGCGACCGAGCAGCAGTTCGCCTCCATCGCCGTGGGACGGGGCATCGCCGGACAGGTGGCGGCGACCGGGCGGCCGATCATCGTGCCCGACCTGCACGCGGACGACCGATACCTGACCCGCGCCCTGGCGGACGCGGAGGGCTGGGTATCGGTCCTGAGCGTCCCGCTGGTGGTGCGCGACCGCGTGGTCGGCGTCTTCGGGTGCTTCACCGGCAGCCGGCGCGACTTCGCCCCCAACGAGGTGGAGCTGTTCCAGACCCTCGCCAACCAGACGGCCCTCGCCATCGAGAACGCGCATCTCGTGATCAACCGGGCCGTGGTGCGCGAGATGCACCACCGCGTCAAGAACAACCTCCAGAGCATCGCGATGCTGCTGCGCCTGCAGATGAGCGCCGCGCGGACCCTGCGCGCCGAGGACGTGCTGGCCGAGGCGGCCAACCGCATCCTGAGCATCGCGACGGTCCACGAGACCCTGAGCGAGCAGGGCCTGGGCGTCGTCGACGTGAAGAGCGTGATCGAGCGCGTCGCCCGGTCCGTCGGGGAGATGATGCAGGCGGGGGGACGGGGCATCGTAATTGCGGTGAGTGGCGACCGCCTGGTGCTGCCGTCGCGCGAAGCCACCTCGCTGGCGCTGGCCACGAGCGAGCTGGTGCAGAACGCGGTGAAGCACGCCTTCGCGGGCCGCGACCGGGGGCGGATCGGCGTGGAGCTGCACCTCGGCGCTCCCCAGAGCGAGGTCGTCGTGGAGGACGATGGTGCGGGCGCCGCCGCGCCGCCGGCATCCGGGCGCGGCATCGGCCTGCAGCTGGTGGAGACGCTGGTGCGCGAAGACCTGAAGGGGCGGTTCGAGTCGACGGCGACGCCGGCCGGCACGCGGGCCGTCATCCGCTTCCCGGGCGCCGCCGGTGCCGGAGCACAGCCGTGAAGAGCAGGACCATCCTGGTCGCCGAAGACGAGTCGATCATCCGGCTGGGCCTCAAGCGCATCCTGGAGGAAGCCGGGCACACCGTGTATGCGGCCGAGAACGGGGCGGAGGCCGTCCGGCTGGCCGAGCGCTGCACGCCCGACCTGGCCGTGCTGGACATCAAGATGCCCGAGATGGACGGGCTCGAGGCGGCGCGGGCGCTGCTCGAGCGGGCGCCGGTTCCGGTGATCTTCCTGACCGCCTACGGCGAGCAGGAGCTGATCGAGCGCGCGGCGCGCCTGCCGGTGATGGGCTACCTCATCAAGCCGATCAAGGAGGCGGAGCTGCTGGCCATGATCGAGGTGGCGGCCCAGCGGTTCGAGGAGCAGCGCCGCACGGCGCGCGCCGCCGCCGACCTGGAGAGCGAGGCGGCGGAGCGCCGTACCGTCGACCGCGCCAAGGGCCTGCTCATGCAGCGCGACGGCATCAGCGAGCTGGAGGCGTACGGCCGCCTGCAGGAGCGGGCCCGCGCCGAGCGGCGCACGCTGCTCGAAGCCGCGCAGGAGACGATCGAGGCTGCGGCCCGGCGGGCGGAGTAGCGCGCGCATGCCACGCTACCGCATCCGCACCCGCCCCGCACCGGCTCCGTTCGACCCGCCCGTCCGGTTTCAGCTGGACCAGACCGACTCGTACGTGAAGTACGGCCATCGTGTCTTCCCCGGCACGTCCCAGCGCGGCGATCCCCTGTGGACGGCCGAGGTGATCAGCCAGACCTGGTATCAGGCCGAGACCGGGCGCATTCCCATCAGCGGGGCGGGATACGGCGGGCCGTTCAGCGGCGACGGCTTCGAAGGCATGTGGCTCGACATGTCGGAGATCGTGCGTCCGACCCGGGACGGCATCCACGGCCGCGAATACATCTCCACCACGGTCACCCTGGGCGGCGCGCCCGAGATGCTGGAGTTCGACGCCGGCGGCCGGCTGCTCACGCCCATGCCGCGGCTCGCGCCCCTGCCGCTTCCGGTCGTCTTCGGACCGCTGCCGTTCCCGCTGCCCGGCGGCGGCGCGCAGCGCGCCGCCGTGCTCGCCGCCGACCGCCTGGGCACGCTGTGCATCCTCGCCGCCGACGCGCTGGGGGCGGCGCCGCAGCGGAGCCTCGCCCTCCGCCTGACGGCGCAGGACTTCGACGAGCCGGACCGGCTTCCCGCCGATCCGGCCTACGTCGAGATCGAGGAGGAGGCGTGGGCGCTCGAGCGCTGGCGCGCGGCCCGCGAGCGGTGGCCCGGCGCGATGGTCGCCCTGCGGCACGCGCTCGGCGCCGAGAGTCCGGCCCGGGTGGAACAGCTGGTGCGCGAGGGCGTGCGCGTGTTCCACCTGTACGCCGACGAGGAGGGCCGCGACGCGGCCGGCCTCCCGCTGCCCGACTCGCTGCGCGCGGTCCACACGCACCTGGTGCGGCGGCGCTGGCGCGACAGCCTCTCCTTCCTGGTGAGCGGCGGCATCGCCGCGGCCGAGCACGTCCCCAAGATCATCGCCTGCGGCGCCGACGTCGCGGTGGTGGACTTCCTGCTGCTCGTCGCGTGGGGCTGCGCCCTGTGGGCGGACAAGTCCACCTGTCCGGTGGAGACCGGCGAGATCGACCCCGAGTGGGGCGCGCAGCGGCTCGTCAACCTGATGGCGGCGTGGCGGGACCAGCTGCTCGAGGCGCTGGGCGCGATGGGGATGCGCGAAGTGCGCCGCCTGCGCGGCGAGGTCGGCCGCGTGATCTTCGAGGCGACCGAGGCCAAGGCGTTCCGCCGCCTGTTCCCGGCCACCGCGCCCCTGGCCTCCTACCGGCGCCTGCCCGAGGAGGACAGCGGCGAGGGCGACCTGCGGTGGACCCACGCGCTGCTCGCCGCGACGCACCAGCAGGCGCGCGACGCGGCGCCCAAGGGCGATCAGGAATTCCGCGTCGGCGGCTCGGGCGGCGGGTTCGACCGCCTCGCCTTCGCGTTCGAGCTGACGGACGCCTGGCAGCGCGGGCCGGCCGAGGCGTGGCTGGCCGATCCCGCCGGCTGCGACCTGACCCTGCCGCTGAACCGGCGCGGCGACGGCCGCCCGGAGCCGCGCCTCCCCCTGCCCTGGTACGGCGCCGGGATGTCGTTCGGCAGCGTCGGGCTGCCCGTGATGCTCGCCCGCGCGCGTGCCGCCCGGCGACTCGGCACCTTCACCTCCACCGGCGAAGGCGGCTACCCCGACGAACTGGCGCCGTACGCCGACAGCATCATCACCCAGGTGGCGACCGGCCTGTTCGGCGTGCGCGAGGCGACCATCCAGCGTGCCCGCGTCGTCGAGATCAAGTACGCGCAGGGCGCGAAGCCCGGCCTCGGCGGACACCTGCTGGGCAACAAGAACACCGAGAGCGTGGCGCAGGAGCGCGAGGCCGTGCGCGGGACCTCGCTGTTCAGCCCGTTCCCGTTCCACAGCGTGTACTCGGTCGAGGACCACAAGAAGCACGTGGACTGGCTGAAGCAGATCAACCCGCAGGCCCTGATCAGCGTGAAGGTCAGCACGCCGACCGACGTGGACATGGTCGCCGTGGGCTCGTACTTCGCCGGCGCGCACATCCTGCACCTCGACGGCGCCTACGGCGGGACGGGCGCGGCCCCCGAGATCGCGAAGAAGAACATCGCGATGCCCATCGAGTACGCGATCCCCAAGGTCCACCGCTTCCTGGAGGCCGAGGGCATCCGCGACCAGCTCACCGTCGTCGCCTCCGGCGGTATCCGCACGGCCTACGACGTCGCCAAGACCGTCGCGCTCGGCGCGGACGGGTGCGTCGTCGGCACCGCCGAGCTGGTCGCGATCGGCTGCACGCGGCTGGGCAGCTGCGAGCAGGGACTGGGCTGCCCGTTCGGCATCACCACGACCGATCCCGAGCGCAGCAAGCTGGTGAACGCCGAGACGGCCTGCGAGCAGATCGTCAACCTGTACGCCAGCTGGCGGCGGCAGCTGGCGGGCATCCTCCGCGCGCTTGGACTGGCGAGCCTCCGCGAGCTGCGGGGGCGCACCGACCTGCTGGTGGCGCTGGAATGAGGTGCCCCCCCGTGGCTCCCGCGCACCCGGGGCGCGACGCCGCCGCGGCGGTGGTGAACTCCCGGGCCGCCCTGGCGGCGCTCGCGCCCCCGGTGGCGCGCCCGCCGGAGTCGGCCGAAGGCGGCTGCGGCGTGCTGGGGTTCGCCGCGAGCGTGCCGATCGCCGGCCGCCATCTCGAGACCGCCAGCCGGCAGATGCACAACCGCGGCAACGGCAAGGGCGGCGGCCTCGCGGCGGCGGGCCTCGATCCCGCGCAGATGGGCGTCTCGCCGGAGGTGCTGCGCAGCCACTACCTGATCCAGGTCGCCTATCTCGACCGCGGCGCGCGCGCCGAAGTCGAGCGGGAGTGCCTGCTGGGCCGGTTCGACGTCGCCGCGTCGACCCCGGTCGCGACGCTCGACGACCACCGCGCCGCGGGCGGCCTCGAGGTGCGCCCGCCCGACGTGGTGCGCTACTTCGCCCGCGTGAAGCCGGAGGTGCTGGCCCACTTCGCGGAGCACAACGGCCTGCGCCACCTGCCCGCGCGGCGGGTGGAAGACGAGTACGTGTACCAGAACACCTTCCGTCTCAACCAGCGCTACTACGCGAGCCTGGGCGACAAGCGCGCCTTCGTCCTCTGCCACGGCCGCGACCTGCTGGTCTTCAAGATCGTCGGGTACGCCGAACAGGCGGCGGCGTACTACCGCCTCGACGACCTGACGGCCCACGTGTGGATCTCGCACCAGCGCTACCCGACCAAGGGACGCGTCTGGCATCCCGGCGGGGCGCACCCGTTCATCGGCGTGAACGAGGCGCTGGTGCACAACGGCGATTTCGCCAACTACCACCGCGTGACCGAGTACCTGAGCCAGCGCAACATCGTGCCCCTATTCCTCACCGACACCGAAGTGAGCGTGCTGCTGTTCGACCTGTGGGACCGGGTCTACGGCTATCCGATGGAGGCGCTGCTGGAGGCGCTCGCCCCCACCACGGAGCGCGACTTCGACGTGCTCCCGCCCGACAAGCAGGCGCTGTATCGGGCCATCCAGCAGACCCACCTACAGGGCAGCCCCGACGGCCCGTGGTTCTTCATCGTGGCCCGCAGCAACCCCGACGCGCGGACCTGGCAGCTGCTCGGCATCACGGACACGTCGATGCTGCGACCGCAGGTGTTCGCCTGGTACGAGAGCGAGGACGGCGCCCGCATCGGGCTGATCGCCTCCGAGCGGCAGGCCATCAACGCCCTGCTCCGGAGCGTGGCGGCGGACGACGCCCGCTTCCAGCCGCTGGCCGATCGCTACTGGGTTGCGCGCGGCGGCAGCTACACCGACGGCGGCGCGTTCGCCTTCACGGTGTCCGGCGGCGAGGACGGCCGCCGGCTCGAGTGCCACGACAAGTTCGGCCGGGCGGTGGCCGCGCGGCCTCCGGCCCCGGCCGCCGCGGCCGGGAGCGGCGCCGGCGCGGCGCGCGCGTTGCGCGAGTCCGTGGAGCGCTGCGCCCGCCGCGGTCCGGCGGCGTGGCTCGCCGAGGCGGGGCCGCTGCTCACCGCGGCGGGCGCGTCCGAGATCGGGGCCTGGATGGAGTGGCTGGTCGGCCATGCGCGGGCGGACGACGCGACCCGCACCGCCGCGATCGCGGTGCTCACGGAGCTGCGCGACCGGCGGCTCGATCCGGGCGGCAAGAAGCGGTCCGCGCTGCTCGCGATGACCGACGCGGCGCTGTACCGCATCCTGCGCGACGTGCCGGCGCTGGAGGCGGGCCGCACGAGCAGGCACCGCCGCGTCGACGCCGCCACGCGCGGCGCGCTGCGCGCTCCCGGCCCGGGCGAGGACACGCTGGTGGTCGACGCCCTCGGCTTCGCCGCGGAAGGCGAGGCGTCGGTCGCGCGGCTGCTGTGCCTGGCGCACCGGCTCGGCTGGCGGCGCTTCGCCGCGTTCGACTGGCGCGGCGGGCGGTTCGCCGGCTGCGGCCTCGGGCCGGGCACCGAGGACGTGCGGCTGGACGTCTACGGGGACGCCGGCGACTATCTCGGCTCCGGCCTCGACGGCGGGCACCTCTGCGTGCACGGAGACGCCCAGGACCAGGTCGGCCAGATCCTCAAGCGCGGGCGCCTGGTGATCCACGGCGACGTGGGCCAGACGTTCCTCTACGGCGCCAAGGGCGGTGAGGTGTTCGTGCTCGGCTCGGCCGCCGGCCGTCCGCTCATCAACGCCGTGGGGCATCCGCGTGCGGTGATCAACGGCACCTGCCTGGACTACCTCGCCGAGTCGTTCATGGCCGGCGATCCGCTGAACGGCGGGGGCTTCGCGATCCTCAACGGGATGCGGTTCGACGACGCGGGGCGGCTGGTGGAGCTGGACACGCCGTACCCGGGCGGCAACCTCTTCTCGCTGGCCTCGGGCGGCGCGATCTACCTCCGCGATCCTCGCGGGACGGTCAACGAGGACCAGCTCAACGGCGGCCGGTTCGCGACCCTGACCGACGCCGACTGGGGGTTGATCGAGCCGTACCTGCGCGAGAACGAGTCGCTGTTCGGCATCCGGATCGCCGACCTGCTGCGGGTGGACGGCCGGGCCGAGTCCCCGGGCCGCGTGTACCGCAAGGTGGAGGTCGAGTCGCTCGACGTCCTGCACTGACGCGCGGCCACCGGCCGCCCACCCGCAGCATCCGACGAATCACCCGATTCGGGAGCGTTCGACTTGGAGAGACCGCCGCCTCCGGCGCGCCGTCTCCGTCGTCCGCGGTGCGGAAATTGCTCGGGTGATTCCCGTCTCGCTCGGTGTAGCGCATGCCAGATCCGCGGCGGCCGGACGGCGGGCTTGCTCCGAATGCCCCCATTCCAGGACGGGGACTGCCGCTGCCTGCGCCGGGCGAAATCCCGACGCGCCCTGTCCGTCTTCTCCGTGCTCTGATCGCCTTCACCGCGGCGCTGACGGCAGCGGCCTCGCTGGCCGTGGGGCCGGCCTTCCTCATCGCCGAGATCGGTGACGGGGCCGCCGCCGTCGTCGAGCTGAACGCAGGTCCTCCGGACGCGCCGGCAGGGGCGCAGTCGCCGGCCGACGCCTGTGCCTGGTGCCTGCATTCGCGCTCGCCGAACGGCGCGTTGCGTGGGCGTTCGCCGGCCGTGGTCCCGAGCAGCACGCGCTCGCCGCGCACCCGCGTCCGCGCGGCGGCGTCGCGGCCGGGCGCCGGGACGATTCCCGCGGCGCTCGGCTCGCGGGTGGCCGCCGACCGCTGGCGACGCCCTGGTCCGATCCGTTCCGAAGTCGCGCCGTCCTCGCGACGGCCGCGGCCTCCGCCCGCCCTCGGCCGGTGGAGTCCGCGCCCGCCCCCGACGAACGTCGCCATCGCGCCGACCACACCTCCGCTGCGCGGAGAGTGCGGGTCGGCTTTGTCGTCCCCTCTGTCCTGAAGGGAGGCGTTGGGATGCTGCATCTCGACACGGGCAACACCGGCTTCATGATCCTCTGCTCGAGCCTGGTGATGCTGATGACCCCCGGCCTCGCGTTCTTCTACGGCGGACTGGTGGGCCGGAAGAACGTGCTGGCCATCATGATCCAGAGCTTCGTCTCGATGGGTTGGACGACGGTGCTCTGGTGGCTGTGCGGCTTCTCGCTGTGCTTCTCCGGGAGCTTCCGGGCCGGGACCGACTTCCACGGCATCGTCGGCAACCTGGACTGGGCGTTCCTGCGGCACATCACGCTCACCACGCCCTCGCCGAACGATACGATCCCGATGATCGTGTTCTGCGCGTACCAGATGATGTTCGCCATCATCACCCCGGCGCTGATCACGGGCGCGTTCACCAACCGCGTGACCTTCAAGGCGTACTTCCTGTTCCTCACCGGCTGGCTGCTGTTCGTGTACTTCCCGTTCGTCCACATGATCTGGGGCGGCGGGATCCTGCAGGCGTGGGGCGTCCTCGATTTCGCCGGCGGCATCGTGGTGCACAACATCGCCGGGATGGCCGCGCTCGCCTCGGTGATCTACGTCGGCAAGCGGCACGTCGCGGACCGCGGGCCGCACTCCATCCCGCTCGTGGCCCTCGGCACCGGGCTGCTGTGGTTCGGCTGGTACGGGTTCAACGCCGGCAGCGAGTTCCGGGTGGATTCGACGACCGCGGTGGCGTTCCTGAACACCGACGTCGCCGCCTCGTTCGGCGCGGTCGCGTGGCTGTTCGTGGACTGGCTGTTCGGCAAGAAGCCGCACTTCATCGGGCTGCTGACCGGGGCCGTCGCGGCGCTGGCGACCGTGACGCCCGCCGCAGGCTACGTCTCGCCGGCCACCGCGGTGCTGATCGGCTGCGTCTCCGGCGTGGTGTGCTACTTCGCGGTCTCCCTGAAGAACCGCATCGGCTGGGACGACGCCCTCGACGTGTGGGGCGTGCACGGGGTCGGCGGATTCCTGGGCATCGTGCTGCTGGGCCTGCTGGCGACGACGGCGTTCAACCCCAACGGGACCGACGGGGCCCTGGCGGGCAACTGGGCGTTCTTCGGCAAGGAGCTGGCGGCCGTGACGCTGGGGTCGGTGTGGGCGTTCGCCTTCACCTACGCGATGCTGGTGATCATCAACCGCCTGACGCCGGTGCACGTGTCGGACAAGGCGGAAGAGATCGGCCTGGACGAGTCGCTGCACGGGGAAAAGGCCTACCTCGACGCGGCCGACTGAGTCGCCCGTGCCGCGCGCGCTGTTCATTGCTCTGGCCGGGGCGGCCTTGCTGGCGCCCCGGCCGGCGGCGGCCCAGGCGGCGCCGCAGAGTCCGGAGCCGGGGCATCAGGCCATCGAGTTCCACGGCCTGGTGTCGACGAGCTTCTCCTACAACCTCAACGGGCCGCCGTCCCGCACCAACCAGCTCCGCGTCTTCGACTACGACGACGACGACTTCCGGATCGACCTCGTGGAGCTGGTCGCGCAGCGGCCCGTCGCGAGCCCCGGCGACTTCGGGTTCCGCGTCGACTTCACCGCGGGCGCGGTCTCGAGGGTCGCCGCGGCGCGCGGGTTGTTCCGCGATTCGACCGGCGAGGGCCAGGACATCGACCTCCACCAGGCGTTCGTGAGCTGGGTCGCGCCCCTCGGCTCCGGCCTGCGCCTCGACGCCGGCAAGTTCGTCACCGGCCTGGGCTACGAGGTCATCGAGGGGTACGACGGGTGGAACGACGACGCCACCCACTCGTTCCTGTTCGGCTACGCGATCCCGTTCACGCACACCGGCGTGCGCGCGGCGTACGGCTTCACGACGGCCCTCTCCGCGATGCTGATGGTGGCGAACGGGTGGGACGACGTCGAGGACGACAACCGGGGCAAGACGGTCCACCTGCAGCTCGGCGTCACCCCCTCCCCACGGCTGGCCGTGTACCTCAACGGCATCGCGGGCCCGGAGCAGACCAACGACGACGTCCATTTCCGCGACGTGGCAGACGTGGATGCGACCTGGAAGGCGACCGACCATCTGTCCGTCGGCCTCAACGCCGACTGGGGCCGGGAGACGAACGCGGCGCCGCTCGGCAGGATGGCGGTGTGGCGGGGCGCCGCCGTCTACGTCGGCGTGGCCCCCGGGAAATCGCTGGCGCTCCACGCCCGGACGGAGGTCTTCGAGGACCGTGATGGCGCGCGCACCGGCACCGCGCAGACCCTGTGGGAGTTCACGCTCACGCCCGAGCTCCGTCTCGGCCCGAGCGTGGTGGTGCGGAGCGACCTCAGGCTGGACCGGTCGGATCGCGACGTGTTCGAGTCGCGCGTCGGGCCGGTGGCGACGCAGCCGACGGCGTCATTGAACGTGCTGTTTCACTTCTAGCGGGCGCGCGCCGGCCCCGCAGCGCAGCTCAGCCGGTCTTGTGGCGGCGGGCGTCCCAGCTGCCGGGGGAGAAGCTCGCGTGCGCGCCGTCCGCGACGGCGCCGCGCTCCGGGGAACCCAGGATCCGCTGCACTTCGCTGGCGGCGTCGGGCGCGAGCGGCCAGCTCGAGTACACCTTGACCGTCCCGCGAATCTCCTCGGCCAGGTCGGAGTCGAGCGAGGTCGCGTCGCGCCGCCACAGATACTCGTCCGTGAACACCTTCCGCTTCGCGGCGTCAAACCACAGACCGCTGTCCGTATGCTTGTAGCCCCGCGCCCGGAGCAGCGCCGCGCCGCGTCGGGAAGCCACGCCCTTGCCTCCCGGTCCGCTAGTCTTTTTGCTCGCCATCCACGCACACCAGCTCTTCGACGGCGTAGTAGCCCGGGCTCGCGCACGACTCGCACGAGATCCGGAGCTTCCCCGGCCCCATCAACGGCAGGGGCGACGCCTCGCGGCCGTGATCGACGAAGAGGGGGATGAAGGTGCTGCAGCTGTGGCACCGCACAGCGTACCTGCGCCCGCTCGACCGGATGCCATCCATGGGCTCCAAGGATACACGGTGCGCCCGGGCGCGCCACCGGCCGCGGCAACACCAAGAAGCGGCGCCGGTTACGCCGCGGCTCCGCGCGCGCGCCGGGCCGCGCGAGCAGCCGCTGCCGGCCGCGCGGCACCCGCTCCGCTTGACACGCGCCGATGGTTAGCGCATGCTTACCGTAAGCAATGGCTAACCGATCCGTCGCCTTCGCCGCCCTCGGGGACCCGACCCGCCGTGCCGTGTTCGAGCGGCTGGCCCGGGGACCGCGCCCCGTCGGCGAGATCGCCCGCGGCCTCCCCGTCACCCGGCCCGCCGTCTCGCAGCACCTCCGGGTGCTGAAGGACGCGGGCCTGGTGCGGGAGCGCCGCCAGGGCACCCGGCGGCTCTACAGCGTGGACCCGTCCGGGCTCGAGGCGATGCGGGGCTATCTGGACCAGTTCTGGAACCGCGCGCTGGCCGCCTTCAAGACCGCGGCCGAGCGCGCTCACGCGGAGGACCGATGACGTCGCAGACCGCCGATCTCACCGTGCGGCGCAGCATCACCGTGGCCGCGCCGCCCGCGAAGGCCTTCGAGGTGTTCACGAGCGGGATCGACCGCTGGTGGCCGCGGGGCCACCACATCGACGACTCGCCGCTCAAGCGCGAGGTGATCGAGCCCAGGGCCGGCGGCCGGTGCTACGGCCTCTCCGAGGACGGGACCGAGGCCGTCTGGGGCCGCGTGCTGGCCTGGGAGCCGCCGGGCCGCTTCGTCTTCGCCTGGCACCTCGACGGCGAGTGGAAGTACGACCCCGACCCCGCGCACGCCAGCGAGGTGGAGGTGCGCTTCCTCCCCGCCGGCGGCGGCACGCGCGTCGAGCTGGTGCACCGCCACATCGAGCGGCACGGCGCCACCGCCGCGAAGGTCTCCGCGGGCGTCGCGTCCGAGGGCGGCTGGCCCGGCCTCCTGGCCGAGTTCGCGAAGCTCGCCGCCTGACGCTCCGCCGCCCGCCCGCCGCGACCGGCGGACGGACTCAGTCCGCCGCCGGCTCCGGCAGCGGCTCGGCGCCCGCGGCCCGCGCCGGCTTCCGCGACCGGCCCAGCCAGGTCTGCAGCTCGTCCAGGTAGGTGTAGAACACCGGAGTCACGTACAGCGTCACCAGCTGCGAGAAGGCGAGGCCCCCCACCACCGCCACGCCGAGCGGCCGCCGGGTCGCGGCGCCGGCGCCCCAGCCCACGGCGATCGGGATCGCCGCCATCAGCGCCGCCATCGTGGTCATCATGATCGGGCGGAACCGGACCCGCGCGGCGTCGAGGATCGCGCGCGCCGGCGTCGTGCCGCCCGCGCGCTGCGCCTCGAGCGCGAAATCGATCATCATGATCGCGTTCTTCTCCACGATCCCGATCAGCATGATGATGCCCACGAACCCGTAGACGTCGAGGTCGAGCCCCCACAGCCACAGCGTCGCCAGCGCGCCGAACGCGGCGAACGGCAGCCCGGTCAGGATGGTGACCGGGTGGATGAAGCTCTCGTACAGCACGCCGAGGATCACGTAGATCACGAACACCGCCAGCACCAGCAGCAGCGCGAGGCCCTGCTGGGTGCTGATGAACGCCTCCGCGGTGCCCGAGAACGCGGCCGACACCGAGGTCGGCAGCACCTCCCGCGCGGCCGCCTGCACGGCGCGGAGCGCCGAGCCCAGCGAGACGCCCGGCGCGAGGTTGAACGAGATCGTGACCGACGGCAGCTGCCCCGCGTGGTTCACCGTGACCGGGCCCACCCCGGTGCGGAAGCTGGCGACCGCGCTGAGCGGCACGGTGGGCCCGTTGGCCGAGCGCACCCACAGCGAGCCGAGCGACGCCGCGTCGCGCTGGAACTGCGGCAGCAGCTCCAGCACGACCCAGTACTCGTTGGTCGGCGTGTAGATGGTGGACACCTGGCGCTGGCCGAAGGCGTCGTACAGCGTGTTCTCGATCTCGGTGGCCGAGACGCCGAGCTGCCCGGCGTGCTCGCGGTCGATGTCCACCGTGACCTGGGGGTTGGAGATCAGCAGGTCGCTGGTGACGTCGGTCAGCGACGGGATCTGGCGCATCCGGCCCTCGAGCGCGCGGGCGGCGGCGTCGAGCGCGGCCATGTCGCCGCCCTGCAGCGTGAACTGGTACAGGCTCTTGGAGGCCAGGCCGCCGATCGAGATCGCCGGCGGGTTCTCGACGAACACGGTGATGTCCGGCACGGCCAGCGCGCGCTGCGCGAGGTCGCGCGCGATCCGGTCCGCGCTGCGGTGCCGCCGGCCGATGGGGCGGAGGTCGATGGCGAGCTGGCCCTGGTTGGACGCCGCGGTGGTGCCGACCGCCGAGGTGACGGCGAGCACGTCGGGGTCCTGCGCGATCAGCGCGGCGACCTGCTGCTGCCGCTGGGACAGCGCGTCGAACGAGACGCCCTCGGCCGCCTCGGTGGTGGCGAGCAGCTGGCCCGTGTCGTCGGTCGGGAACAGCCCCTTGGGCACGGCCCAGAACAGCCACGCGGTGGCCGCGAGCGTCGCCAGCGAGAACACCAGGGCGCTGAACCGGTGCCCCATCACCCACGCCAGGCTGCGGGCGTACGCCTCGAGCGACCGGTCGTACACGCGCTCGGTGGCCCGGTACAGCTGGCCGTGCGCGACGCCGTGCTCGGCGCGCAGGAACCGGCTGCACAGCATCGGCGTGAGGGTGAGCGACACGAAGCCCGACACGAGGATCGCCACGCCGATGGTGACCGCGAACTCGTGGAACAGCTTCCCGATGATCCCGCCCATGAACAGGATCGGGATGAACACCGCCGCCAGGGACAGCGTCATCGACACGATGGTGAAGCCGACCTCGGCCGCGCCGTCGGTCGCCGCGGCGAGCCGCGGCTTTCCCATCTCGAGGTGGCGCACGATGTTCTCGAGCATCACGATCGCGTCGTCCACCACGAACCCCACGGCCAGGGTGAGCGCCATGAGGGAGAGGTTGTCGAGGCTGTAGCCCAGCAGGTACATCACCGAGAACGTCCCGATGATGGACATCGGCAGCGCGAGGCTGGGGATCACCGTCGCCGAGAGGTTCCGCAGGAACAGGAAGATCACCATCACCACCAGCGCCAGCGTCAGCTCGAGCGTGAAGGTCACGTCGTGCACCGACGCCTGGATGGTGGTGGACCGGTCGAACAGCGTCTCGACCCGCACGGTGGCGGGGATCTCGCGCTGCACCCGCGCCAGCGCGGCGCGGATGCGGTCCGCGACCGCGACGGTGTTGGTCCCCGGCTGGCGCTGGATCTCCAGCACGATCGACCGCTCGCCGTTGTACCAGCTGGCGGTCTTGTTGTTCTGCACGTCGTCGGTGACGCGGCCCACCTCGCGCAGGTACACCGGCCCGCCGTTCCGGTAGGCGACGATCATGTCGCGGAACGCGCTGGCGTCGGAGAGCTGGCCGGTGGCCTGGACGGTGAGCGCCGTGCGCGGCCCCCACAGCACGCCGGTGGGCAGGTTCACGTTCTGGTTCCCGACCGCCGCGACCACGTCCTCGAGCGCGAGGTTGCGCGAGGCCAGCTGCGAGGGGTCGAGCTGGATGCGCACCGCGTACTTCTGCGTGCCGTACACCAGCACCTGCGCCACGCCGCCGACCATCGACAGCCGCTGCGCGATGGTCGTCTCGCCGTATTCGTCGAGCGCCGACAGCGGCTCCACGTCCGAGGTCAGCGCCAGCGTCATGATCGGCGCGTCGGCGGGGTTGGTCTTCTGGTACGAGGGCGGCGTGATGCCCTGCGGCAGGGTGCGCAGCGTCTGGGTGATGGCGGCCTGCACGTCCTGCGCGGCGGCGTCCACGTTGCGGTCGAGCGAGAACTGGACCACGATCTGCGTCTGCCCCAGGCTCGACGTGGACGTCATGTTGTCGATGCCCGCGATGGTCGAGAACTGCTTCTCCAGCGGCGTCGCCACCGTGGCCGCCATCGTCGCCGGGCTCGCGCCCGGCAGCACCGCGGTCACCGTGATGGTGGGGAAGTCCACGTTGGGCAGGTCGCTCACCGGCAGCCGCCGGTAGGCCACCAGGCCGAAGAACAGCACCGCCACCATCACCAGGGTGGTCATGATGGGGCGGCGGATGAACAGGCCGGTGAAGTGCATCGCTCAGTCCCCGCCGCCCGGCGCGGCCGCCGGCGCCGGGGCGCGGCGCGCCCACGGCAGCCGCGCGGGGAGCGCCGCGAGCCGGCTCTGCAGCTCGTCCAGGTAGGTGTAGAAGACCGGCGTCACGTACAGCGTCACGATCTGCGAGAACGCCAGCCCGCCCACGACCGCGATGCCCAGCGGCCGCCGCGACGCCGCGCTGGCGCCGACGCCGATCGCGATCGGCAGCGTGCCCACCACCGCCGACACGCTGGTCATCATGATCGGCCGGAACCGCACCCGCGCCGCCTGCACGATC
>DASPTN010000014.1:0-5945 GCA_035623395.1 Gemmatimonadales bacterium
TCAGCGAGGAGTCGGCGGACGAGCTGACCGCGGCCATCGACAGCCTCAAGGGCGCCGGCATGCGGTCGCTGATCCTGGACCTGCGGGGCAACCCCGGCGGCCTGCTCGACGAGGGGATCGCCGTCTCCGAGCTGTTCCTCGACCCCGGGCAGGAGGTGGTCGCGACCCGCGGCCGCGCGCCCGGCTCGAGCCGCCAGTACATGGACCAGCAGGCGCAGCGCTATCCCGACCTGCCGATCGTGGTGCTGGTGAACGGCGGCACGGCGTCGGCGTCGGAGATCGTGGCGGGCGCGCTGCAGGATCACGACCGGGCGCTGGTGATCGGCCAGCCGACCTTCGGCAAGGGCCTGGTGCAGACGCTGTTCCGGCTGTCGGGCGACGCGGCGCTCAAGATCACTACCGCGCGCTGGTACACGCCGAGCGGCCGGAGCATCCAGCGCCGGGCGCACAGCGAGGAGGAGCAGGAGGCGCTGACCGACAGCGCGGCGGTGCGGCCCGACACCGGCCCGCCGGCGGCGGGACAGGCGTTCCACACCGATCACGGCCGCACGGTGGCGGGAGGCGGCGGCATCGTGCCCGACGTGGCGGTGCGCCCCGACTCGACCGACCTGGTGGCGGCGCGGGCGCTGAACGCCGCGCTCGGCAAGAACGTCCCGACCTTCAACGACGCGCTCGCCGCCTACGCGCTCGACGCGCGGGCGCGGCGCGCGGTGGACTCGCCCACCTTCGAAGTGACGCCCGAGATGCGCGCCGCGTTCCTGGCCTCGCTGGCGCGGCGCGGCGTGACGCTCGACGCCAAGACCGTGTCCACGGCCCAGCACTTCATCGACGAGGACATCGGCTACGAGGTGGCGGAGTTCAACTTCGGGCGGGCCGGGAGCGTGCGCCGTCTGTTCGACCAGGACCCGGTGCTGCTGGAGGCGGTGCGGTACGCGTCGCAGGCGAGGACGCCCGCCGATCTGCTGTCGCTGGCGCAGGCGGGCAAGCCCGGCGCCGCGGCGCAGCGCCCCTAGTGCGGCGCGGTCGCCGCGGCGGCAAGCCTCCGGGCCGGTCTCGACGCGGGACCGGCCCGGTCGCGTTTCCGGCCCTGCCGGCGGTGGGCATCGTCGGCCCCGGGCGCGCGGGCCTCGGGCTCGCCGTGGCGCTCCGCCGCGCCCGGATCGCGGTGCTGGGCGTGCACGGGCGAAGCGCGAAGCCGGCGCCGCGCGGCGTCAAGGTCACGGCGGGAGGGACGCCGCCGTGGCTGGGGTCGGCGGGGGTCGTGGTGCTGGCGGTGCCCGACGACGCGCTCCCCGCGTGCGTCGCGGAGCTGGCGCGGGCGCCGCTCGCCCCCGGCGCCGTGGTGCTGCACCTGTCGGGCGCGCTCTCCAGCGAGGTGCTCGCGCCCCTGGCCGCGGCCGGCGCCGCCACGGGATCGATGCACCCGCTGGTCGCCTTCGGCCCCGACCCGGCGCTGGTCCCGCGGCAGCTGCGCGGCGCGACCTTCGCGCTCGAGGGCGATCTCGGAGCCGTGGGCGTCGCCGACGCGCTGGTGCGGCGGATCGGCGGCGTGCCCGTCACGGTGGCGCCCGAGCTGAAGCCGCTCTACCACGCGGGCGCCGTGCTCGCGTCCAACTACCTGGTGGGTCTCGTCGCGGCGGCCGCGCGGCTGCTGGAGCGCGCGGGCATCGCCGGCGATGACGCGCTCGCGGGGCTCGCGCCGCTGGTGCGGGCCACGGTCGCGAACCTCGAGGCCGCCGGCCCCGCCGCCGCGCTCACCGGCCCGATCGCGCGCGGCGACGTCGCGACCGTCCGCCGGCACCTGATGGCGCTGCCGAGGAGCGACGCCGACCTGTACAAGGTGATGGGAAGGGAAACGCTCGCGCTGGCGCGGCGGGCGGGCCTGGACGAGGCGAAGGCGGCGAGGATCGAAGCGCTGCTGCGCTGACCTACTCCGTCGCGTCGACGATCCTCACCCCGGCCGGCGGCGTGAACCGGAACGCGCCCGCCGGAATCGGCGTGTTCACCCGCAGGTGGTCGAACGTCAGGCGCCGCACCGACCCCGAGCCCTCCGTGATCTCGACCCGCCGCACCAGGCTGTCGGCCCGGTCCACCCAGATCAGCGCGCGCTGGTAGGGCACGTTGGCCGCCTGGCGCGGGACCAGCGAGAGCACGTCGGCCGGCCGCGCGCCGACGGTGTCCGGGCGCACGTACGTCACCGCGAAGCGCTCGCGCGGGTGGTCGAGGAACTCGGAGATGAAGTCCACCGTCTCGCCCGGCTTGCCGCCGAGGTTCGAGCGGACGACCTGCTTGGGCGCGGACGAGGGCAGGTAGACCCACAGCACCTTCCCGTCCGCCAGGATCAGGTCGCCCGCCGGGCGGCGCCACCGCATCGCGAAGCGGCCCGGCCGCTGCTGGAGGAACTCGCCGGTCGACGTCTCGTCGGTGCCCAGCATCTCGTCGCGGATGCGCTGGGTGAAGTCGGCGCGCAGCGTCGTGGCCCGGCCGAGCGCGACCACCGCGCCGTCCAGGACGGCGCCGGCGTCGGGCGCCTGGGCCGCCAGCGGGGCGGCGGCGAGGACCGCGAGGCACGGCAGCGCGGCGAGTCTCATGCGACCTCCGCGGGCTCGGCGATCCGCCGCCCGATCACCTCGGCGATCGCCCGGGCCTGGCGCATCAGCTCGGCGAACTGGTCCGGCGCCAGGCTCTGGGCGCCGTCGGAGAGCGCGTGCGCCGGGTCGGGGTGCACCTCGACGAGCAGGCCGTCGGCGCCGGCGGCGACCGCGGCGCGCGCCATCGGGAGCACTTTGTCCCGCAGGCCGGTGCCGTGGCTCGGGTCGGCGACGATCGGCAGGTGCGAGAGCTTGTGCACCAGCGGGATGGCCGTCAGGTCGAACAGGAACCGGGTGGCCGTGTCGAAGCCGCGCACGCCGCGCTCGCACAGGATCACCTGGGGATTGCCCTCGGCCAGGATGTACTCGGCCGCGAGCAGCAGCTCCGTGATGGTGGCGGCGATGCCGCGCTTGAGGAGCACCGGCCGGGCCGAGCGGCCGACGCGCCTGAGCAGCGCGTAGTTCTGCATGTTGCGGGCGCCGACCTGGACGATGTCGGCGTAGCGGGCCACCAGGTCGACGTCCTCCGAGTCCATCACCTCGGTCACCACCAGGAGCCCGGTCTCCTCCCGCGCCTTGGCCAGCAGCTCCAGGCCCCGCTTGCCGAGGCCCTGGAACGAGTACGGCGAGGTGCGCGGCTTGAACGCGCCGCCCCGGAGGACCACCGCGCCGGCCTCGCGCACCGCGCGGGCGGAGGCGATGATCTGCGCCTCGGACTCCACCGAGCACGGGCCGGCCATCACCACCACGTCGTCGCCGCCGATCGCCACGCCTCCCGGCAGCTGGACGACCGTGTTCTCCGTCTTCCACTCCCGCGAGACCTGCTTGTAGGGCTGCGAGACGTGGATGATCTCCAGCACCCCGGGCAGCCCCTCGAGCCGCGAGGCGTCCACCTTCCCGTCGTTCCCCACCAGGCCGACCGCCGTGCGCTGCTTGCCCGGCATCGGGCGGGCCTGATAGCCCATCTCCTCGATGGCGGAGACGACGCCCTGGATCTCCCCGGCGGTCGCGCCGTGCTGCATCACGATCAGCATCGCGCCGCGCGCCTCACCGCGTGACCTCGAACCGGTCGCCGTCGGCGGCGACCGCCACCGGACCCCGGTAGCGCCGCGCGACGGCGGCGCGCACGTCCACCGCTTCGGTCGGCGGGTAGAGATGGGTCAGCACCAGCCGCGCCGCGGCGGCGTCGGCCGCGAGACGGCCCACTCCGTCGGGCGTGAGGTGGCCTTCCACCCCCTGGCCGTCGGGGAGCGAGCACTCCGCGAGCAGCAGGCTGCAGCCCTTCGCCCAGCCCGCCAGGTCGGCGCTCGGTCCGGTGTCGCCGGTGTACACGATGCGCCCCTCCGGCGCGGAGACGCCGAACGCGACGCTCTCGGCGGTGTGCGGCGTCGGGTGCACCTCGAGCATCACGTCGGGGGAGAGCGGGAACGGCTCGCCCGCCTGGAGATCGAGGATGCCGATCGGGTAGCCGGGGTCCAGCAGCCAGTCGCCGAACCCCTCGGCGAGGCTCTTCACCAGCCGCACGGTGCCCGGCGGCCCCACGATGACCAGCGGCTCCTCGCGCTTGGTGGCGTGACGCAGCGCGAACAGCAGCGCCGGCAGTTCGCCGAAGTGGTCGGGGTGGAAGTGGCTGAGCGCGACGTGCGTCACGTGCTGCCACGCGAGGCCGCACTTCGCGAGCCGGTGCGTCGCGCCCGCCCCGCAGTCCATCAGCAGGCGGACGTCGCCGCGCTCGACCCAGTGCGCGGGGCCTGTGCGTGTGGCGGACGGAGCCACCGTGCCCGTCCCGACGGTGACCAGCGCGAGCGTCATGGCGCTCCAAGAAAGACGATGCGTTTCGTGTTCTGATAGCCGGGAGCCGTCAGCCGGTAAAGGTACACTCCGGGCCGGACGTACGCTCCCGTGTCGTCCTTGCCGTCCCACGCGAGGCGCGTGTCGCAGGTGCCGGCCGCGTCGCCGGCCGGGCGGCCGTACCGCCCGACCTCGAGCGTCCCGGGCACCAGGCTCGAGGGGATCAGCCGCCGCACCAGCCGGCCGCGGAGGTCGAAGATCTCCAGCCGCACGCTGCCGGCGGAGGCGATGTCGAACCAGATGCAGGTGGTCGCGAGTCCGACCGCGCGGTTGGGAAACGGGTTCGGGAAGTTCTGGAACAGGAGCGTCGTCGCGGGCGCGCTCTGGTCCAGCACCAGGAACGTGCCGCCGCTCGTCGCCACCACCGAGTCGGCCGGGCCGAGGTGCGCGACGATCTGCCAGCGGTAGGGGAGGTTGCGCTCCAGCGGCGTCCCCGGCCGGTAGATCGTGTCGGTGAGGCCGCGGACGGCCAGGGCCGGGTTGCCCGGCCCCTCCCCCGCGGGGAACACCGTGAGGTCGAACGTCAGGGGTCCCGGCGGCGCCGCCACCTGCGGCGCGTGCCAGGCGAACAGCGGCTGCGAGTCGCGGATGCTCTCGCCGCCGGGCGCGTTCAGCGTGAGGAGCGTGACCCACGGCGGAACGACGAGCGGGCCGACGCGGCCGATCGTCTCCGACGGGCCGAGCGCCGAGCGCGCGGTGAGCCGCCAGTAGAGCCGGGTGAGCGGCTGGGCCGCGCGCGGCATCGTCACGGCGGCCCCGGTGACCGTGGTGTCGAGGACCACGGTGGCGAACCCCGTGTCGATCGCGACTTGGAGATGGAAGGTGTCGGGCGCCGTGGCGGGCGGCGGCGACCCCGCGTCCCAGATGAAGGCGGGGGTGATGGACGCGAGGCTGGAATCGACGGGCGCCACCGGCTCGAGACCGGTCGGGAACGCGAGCAGCGTCAGCGCGTCCGGGATGCCCCAGCCGTGGTTGTTGTCCGGCGCGTCGTGCAGGCTCGCCGCGTCGAGCAGGCCGCGCCGCAACGCCGCCGCGCTCTGGCCGGACCGCGTGCCCTGGACCAGGGCGGCGACGCCGGCCACGAGCGGCGTCGCGAACGAGGTCCCCGAACCCACGGCGATGCCGTTCGGCGCCACGGCGACGGTGACGCCCTGCCCGGGCCCGACCACCTCGGGCTTGATGCGCCCGTCGGCGGTCGGCCCGCGCGAGCTGAACGAGGCCACCGCGCCCAGCGAATCGGTGGCGCCGACCGCCACGATGCCCTTGGCGTCGGCCGGCGTGTCCAGGGTGCCGGCCCCGGGTCCGGAGTTGCCCATGGCCACGACCACCAGCGTGCCGCGGGCGGCGGCGCTGTCGGCCGCGATGGTGGTGACGCCCACGTCGCCGTTGAGCTGCTGGTAGGCGTAGCTGAAGCCGTTGTCGAAGCTGAGGTAGCCGAGGCTCGAGGAGATGATGTTGACGCTGAGCGACTCGGCCATCTCGACCGCGGCCACCCAATGGTCC
>DASPTN010000015.1:0-5274 GCA_035623395.1 Gemmatimonadales bacterium
CAGGCCTCGCGCGCCTTCGCCAGCTCTTCCTTGCCGGAGACGACCAGCGAGGTGCGGAACGCCTCGGCGTCGCGCCGCGCGTCCTCGAGAATGCGGTTGGCGAGGGCTTCGGCGGTGGCCTTGGCCTTGGCCGCGATCCGCCGCTCGACCCAGCGCCCGATGAAGAAGAAGGCAAGGGCCGCCGCCGTCCCCGTCGCACCGACCGCGACGAGGAGCGCGGCAAAGCTGAAATCCGATGTCATATGACCACTCCGGCGGTCGCCCGCCCTGAGTGATTTCGAAGGTCAAGTCTCTCGAGGGCTAACTTACGATGAAAGCGAGGGCCAAGACAAGCTCACCCGCCGACGCTCTGCCGCTTCTGGGGCGGGAGCAGCCGGGCCAGCTCGCCCGAGAGCTGCTTGAGGCGCTGCGACAGCTCGTCCTGCTGGCGTCGCGACTGGAACAGCTCGTCCGTGATCGCCAGCGCGGCGAGGATCGCCGCCTTGTGGGTCTCGACGATGGTCCCCGACGCCAGCACGCGCCGGATGGCTCCGTCGACGTGCGACGCCACCTCGCGGGTGTACTCGGGGTCCAGCTCGGAGCGGACGGTGTATTCCTCGTCCACGATCGTCACGCGCACCGCGTTCTTCTTCACCGCTCGCTCCTGGTCCCCGCGACGGCCTGCTGCTCGAGGAAGCCGAGCCGGCCCACCAGCTCGGAGAGCTGGGTGCGCGCCGAGCCGAGCCGCCGCTCCAGGCCGGTGTTCTCCTCCTCCAGCTCCCGCAGCCGCAGCATCGCGGTGCCGCCGCCCTCCTGGATGCGCGCCAGCTCCGCCAGGCGCGCCTCGGCCGTCAGCGCCCGGCGGCGCCAGGCCCCGAGCTCGTCGGCCAGGTGGCGCAGCACCTCCTCGAGCTCGCGCAGCGCGTCGAGATCAGGCCTCTCGCCTGCGGACCCCATGTCGCCTCTCGACCTCCCGGAGTGCAGCGGTCACGGCCGCCTCGACCTCGGCGTCGCGCAGCGTCCGGCCGGCCGCGCGAAACACGAGCCGCCACGCCACGCTGCGCGTGCCGGGCAGAAGCGGCGCCCCGCGGTACTCGTCGAACGGCCACAGCGTCTCGAGCAGCTCGCCCGCGCCGGCCTTGAGCGACGCCTCGACCTCGGCGGCGGCCAGCCCGTCGGGCAGCACCAGCGCGACGTCCTGCTCGACCGCGGGCCACGCTGGCAGCGGCTTGACCCGGACCGGAGCCGCCGGGACGGCCTCCACCTCCAGCTCGAAGCCGAACAGCCTGCCGCCCCAGGCGGGCCGGTCCGCGGGCAGCTCCCCCGCCCAGCCAACCTGCCGGCCGCCGGCGTCTTTCGCAACCAGGCGGCCGCCATCGTCCCCGACCGCCACCGCCGCCCCGGGCCGCGCCTGAGCCACCGCCGCCTCCAGCAGCGCCTTGACGTCGAACAGCTCGACGTCGGGAGGCGCCGCCTCGCTCCAGTGCGGCGGTCGCCGCGCGCCCGAGATCACGCCGGCCACGCGCAGCTCCTCGGCGGGCAGCGGCTCCGGGCTCCGGAGGAACACGTTGCCGACCTCGAACAGCCGTACGTCCCGCTGCTGCATCCGCCAGTTGTGCTCGGCCCGGCGCACCAAGCCCGGCAGCAGCGCGGAGCGCAGGAAGCCCTCCTCCCGGCTCAGCGGGTTCGCCAGCTCCACCTGGCCCTCGTCGTCCTTGGGCACCAGCGAAACGGTGATGGCCTCGTGCAGTCCGAGCGCCGTGAGCGAGCGCCGCAGCCGCGCGGCCACCTGCTCGGACGGCGCATCGGGCACCACGCCCGGGCGCTGCGGCCGCATCTCGTCGGGGAAGCGGTCGTAGCCGACGATGCGCGCGATCTCCTCGATCAGGTCCACCTCGCGCGTCAGGTCCGGCCGGCCGGTCGGCACCTGCACGGCCAGCCGGTCCTCCCTCGGGCTCACGACGCAGCCCAGGGCGGTCAGCACGCGCTCGATCTCGGAGCGCGGGATCTCCACGCCGAGCAGGTGCGCCACCCGCCGGTCGCGGAGGAAGACCGTCACGGCCGGAAGCGGCGACGGGTAGACGTCGACCGGCACGCCGTCCACCTTCCCGCCCGCCACCAGCACCAGGAGGTCGAGGGCGCGGGCGAGGTGGTCCGCCTGGGCCCCGTGGTCGACGCCGCGCTCGAACCGCTGGCTGGCCTCGGTCGAAAGGCCAAGGGCCCGGCTCGCGGCACGGGTGCGCCTGGGATCGAAGTACGCGCACTCGAGCAGCACGTCGGTCGTCGAGGCCGAGACCTCGCTGGTCGAGCCGCCCATCACGCCCGCCACGCCCTGCGCGTCGCGCTCGTCGGCGATCACGACCACCGACGGGCTCAGCGCGCGGCGCACGCCGTCGAGCGTGACGATCGCCTCGCCCGGCCGGGCGCGCCGCGCCACCAGCGCGGGCCCGGCCAGCCTGGCGAGGTCGTAGGCGTGCATCGGCTGCCCGACTTCGAGCAGCAGGTAGTTGGTGGCGTCCACCACGTTGTTGATCGCGCGCACCCCGGCCGCCTCGAGCCGCATCCTGAGCCAGGGGGGCGAGGGGCGGATGGTGACGCCGCGCAGCACGGCGGCGGTGAACCGCGGGCAGCCCTCGGCGTCCTCGATCGCGATCCGCACGCCCGCCGTCTCGCCCGCGGCGCCGGCGGCGCGGGCCGCGCGCCGCGACGCGGGCGCGGCCGGGTCGCCGAACCCCGGCAGCCGCACCGCACGCCCGAGCACGGCGCCGAGGTCGCGCGCGAGACCGAGGTGGCTCAGCAGGTCCGGGCGGTTGGGCGTGACGTCGAGCTCGAGCCGGGTGTCGGCCACCGGCACCGCGTCGAGGAACGGCGTGCCCGGGGCCGCGGCGGTCTCGAGCTCGAGGATGCCCTCGTGCTCGTCGCCGAGCCCCAGCTCGCGCGCCGAGCACAGCATGCCCTCGGAGTACTCGCCGCGGATCTTGCGCCGCTCCAGCACGAGCCCACCCGGCAGGGTGGTACCCACGGCGGCGAACGGGTACCGCCTGCCGGCCGTGACGTTCTTCGCCCCGCAGACGACCGACAGCACCGGCCCGCCCGCGTTCACCTTGCACAGCGACAGCCGGTCGGCGTTGGGGTGCCGCGCCACCTCCAGCACCTCGGCGATCACCACCTGTGCGAGGTCGTGATGCAGCGGCTCCACCGCGTCGACGGGCACGCCGAGCATCGGCAGCCGCTCGAGCGCGTCGCGCGCGGAGAGCGGCGTGCCGAGCAGGTCGGACAGCCACCGCAGGGACGCCTTCACGGCGAGTCCACGAACTGGCGGTGGAACCGCATGTCCGCGTCGAACAGCATGCGGATGTCCGGGATGCCGTAGCGCACCATCGCCGCCCGGTCGAGGCCCATCCCGAAGGCCCAGCCGGTGTAGCGCTCGGCGTCGATGCCCACGTTCTCGAACACCGCGGGGTCCACCATGCCGCAGCCGAGGATCTCCATCCAGCCCGTGCCCTTGCAGGCCGGGCAGCCGGAGCCGTGGCACAGCTGGCACTCGACGTCCACCTCGGCCGACGGCTCGGTGAACGGGAAAAACGACGGGCGGAACCGCACCTTCACGCCGGACGCGAGGAACCGGCGCACGAAGAAGGTGATCGCGGCCTTGAGGTCGACGAAGCTGATCCCCTCGTCGACGCACAGCCCCTCGACCTGGGTGAACACCGGCGCGTGGGAGGCGTCGAACGGGTCGCGCCGGTAGCAGCGCCCGGGGATGGTCACGCGGATGGGCGGCTGGTAGGCCTCCATCACGCGGATCTGCACCGGCGACGTGTGGCTGCGGAGCAGCGTGCCCTTGCCCAGGTAGAACGTGGGCTGCATGTCCAGCGCCGGGTGCTCGGGCGGGAAGTTGAGGGCGGTGAAGTTGTTGCGCTCGGTCTCGGCCTCGGGGCCCACGGCGCGGGTGAACCCGAGCTCGTGGAAGATCTCGCAGATCTCGCCGGCGACCAGCGTGACGGGATGCAGGGCGCCGCGCCACGCCGGGCGCGACGGCATGGTGAGGTCGCCCGCGGGCGGCGCGGCCCTGGCCGCGCGCTCGGCCTCCGCCGCGGCGAGCAGCTGCTCGATCGCCGCCTTGGCGTCGTTGGCGGCCTGGCCGACGGCGCGCCGGGCCTCCGGCTCCAGCGTCGGGAGCGAGCGGAGGATGACGGACACACGGCCCGCCTTGCGGCCCAGGTACTCGGTCTTGAGCCGCTGCAGCGCGTCGCCGTCGGGCGCGGAGCGGATCTGCTCTTCCGCCTCGGCCTTGAGTCCGGCGAGCGCAGCGACGAGGTCCGCCGCCTGGTCGCTCACCGCGCCGGACGCGATCCCGTGCGGCTCGGGCGCCGTCTTCGCGCCGCCCGCACGATGCCGACGGTCACGAGTGCCACCGGTTACGAGCCGGTCTTGGCCAGCTCCGTGAGCTTGGCGAACGCCTGGGGATCCTTCACCGCCAGGTCCGCGAGGACCTTCCGGTTGATCTCGACGCCCGCCTTCTTGAGCCCGTTCATGAACACGTTGTAGGACAGGTCGTGCAGCCGGGCGGCGGCGTTGATCCGGGTGATCCACAGACGGCGGAACTGCCGCTTCTTCTGCTTGCGGTCCCGGTAGGCGTAGGCCCACCCGCGCTCGACGGTCTCCTTGGCGGCCTTCCACAGCTTGCTGCGGCCGCCGCGGTTCCCGCGCGCCTCCTTCATGATCTTGTTCTTGCGCTTGAGGCGCGTGACGTTGCTCTTGACGCGAGGCATGGCTTCCTCTCCCTACGCCGTGAGGAGGCCGCGCAGCCGCACTTCGTCGGCGTGCGAGGCCACGCCGGCCTTGCGGAGGTGCCGCTTCCGCTTCGCCGACTTCTTGGTCAGGATGTGGCTCTTGTAGGCCTTGCGGCGCCGCACCCGGCCCTTGCCGGTAAGACGGAACCGCTTGGCCGCCGCCTTCTTCGTCTTCTTCTTCACCGCGCTTCTCCCGTGCGCGCGCGCCCGGCCCGAGGGGCCCGGCGGCGCATCATTTCGGCGTGAGCAGCATCGTCATGTTCCGGCCTTCGAGCTTGGCCTCCTGCTCGAGCTTGGCCACGTCGCCCAGCGTCTCGGAGACGCGGTCCAGCACCTCGCGGCCCAGCTCGGGGTGGGCCATCTGCCGGCCCCGGAACATCATCGTCACCTTCACCTTGTTGCCGGCCGAGAGAAACTCCCGCGCGTGCCGGCACTTGAACTCGAAGTCGTGGTTGTCGATCCCCGGCCGGAACTTGATCTCCTTGAGCTGGATCGAGTGCTG
>DASPTN010000016.1:0-8073 GCA_035623395.1 Gemmatimonadales bacterium
CGGCCGGGCCCGCGCGGCACGAGGGCCGGTTGCGCCCCGGCGGCGCGCTGCGTACTTAGCACCACGGCGGCGCGGCGAGCCCGCGGTGCCGGCGGCACGGGGAGGGTGGTCTGACGGATTCGCTGTCGGTCCTCGACGAGCTGACGCGGTTCACGCGCGGCCTGAGCGGCGCAGCGCGCCGCGAGTCCGTCGCCGAGCGCGCGGCCGAGCTGCTCGAGCGGCTGTTCGATCCGGCCGCGCTCGCGGTTCTCTTCCCTGCCGTGGACGACCCCACGCGGATGGTGCCGGCGGTGCTGCGCGGCGACCCGCCCCCGCCCGCCGACGACCCGTTCCTCGCCAGGCTGCGGCACACCGGCAAGGTGCTCCGCACCGCCACCCCCGCGCGCCTGGGCGCGCCGCTCGACGCCGCAGGTCACACGATGGGCGTGATCGCCGTGTGGGGGCGGCGGACGCGCGCCTACGAGGCCGCCGCGGAGCCGCTCGTCGCCGCCGCCGCCGCGCAGATCGTGCTGGCGCTCCAGAACACGCAGCTGTTCTCCCTGCTCTCGGTCGGCAAGCGCGAGTGGGAGGAGATGGCCGACGCGATCGGCCACGCCATCTGCATCGTGGACGGCCGCGGCCTGGTGCGGCGCGCGAACCGCTCGTTCGCCGCGCTCGCCGCCACGCCCGTGACCGCGCTCCCCGGCCGTCCCTGGTCCACGCTGCTGCCGCCGGTGTGGGTGGAGCCCGTGCGTACCGCGATCGCGGCGCCCGGCGCCGCGGGCGTCACCGAGGTCCGGCAGGACCACCGCATCTACTCGGTGAGCGCGCTGGCCCTCAAGGGCGACGACGACGAGTCGGCGGTGGTCATCATCGAGGACCACACCGAGACGCGCCGGCTCCAGGAGCATCTCATCCAGTCGGAGAAGCTCACCGCCATCGGGCAGCTGATCGCGGGCGTCGCGCACGAGCTCAACAACCCGCTGGCCTCCGTGCTGGGCTTCGCGGACTACCTGGTGGAGAGCGGCGAGGTGCCGCCGCACCTGGCGCAGCCGCTGCGGGTCATCCAGCAGGAGGCGCAGCGCGCCGCCGCGATCGTGAAGAACCTGCTCACCTTCGCACGCCGCCAGGAGCGCGGCCGGCGGCCGCTGCCGATCGGCACGGTGCTCGAGCGCACCGTGGCGCTGCTGCGCAACCAGCTGCTCGGCCTGCACGTCGAGATCGCGCTGACCCTGGAGCCCGACCTGCCGGAGATCGAGGCCGACCCCAACCAGCTGCTGCAGGTCTTCCTCAACCTGGCGAACAACGCGGCCCAGGCCATCGCGTCGACCGGCCGGGCGGGCGGCGGCTGCATCGAGGTGCACGCCCGCCGCCGCCTCGAGGGTGTGGCCGTGGACGTGACCGACGACGGGCCCGGCATCCCCGAGGAGCTGCAGCAGCGCGTGTTCGAGCCGTTCTTCACGACCAAGGTCGAGGGCGAGGGCACCGGGCTCGGGCTCTCCATCTGCCAGGGCATCGTGAAGGAGCACGGCGGCCGGATCCTGCTGCGCTCGTGCGCGGGCCAGGGGGCGACCTTCACCGTCGAGCTGCCCGCCGCACGCTCCACGGCGCCGGCGGCCGCGCCGCCCGAGGCTCCGAGCCCCGGCTCGGGCCGCATCCTGCTGGTGGACGACGAGCCGCACATCCTCCACTACATGCGGGCCACGCTCGAGGCGTGGGGCCACCGGGTCGACGTGGCCACCGACGGCCAGGAGGCGGTGGCCCGCGCGCGGGACGGCGATTACGACCTCATCCTCACCGACGTGCGGATGCCCAACCTCGGCGGCCGCGAGCTGTACGAGCGGCTGAGCCGCGAGGCGCCCGGCGCCGCGGCCCGCGTGGTGTTCTCGACCGGCGACACCGTCCGCGACGACACGATGGCGTTCCTGGAACGGGCCGGCCGGCCGGTGCTCCACAAGCCGTTCAAGCTGGCGGAGCTGAGGCAGGTGCTGGCGAGCGCGCTCGGAAGTGCGCCGAGCTGAGAACGCCGGTGGACCGGTCGCCCTGCCCTGTTCACTGACCGCCTTCCCCCTGCATACTTGATGTCATGATTTACGTGCTGGTCCCGGCCCACAACGAGGCGGCGACCGTCGGGCTGCTGCTCTGGAAGGTGCGGCAGGTGTTCACGTCGTTCGCGCGCGAGTACCAGCTGCTGGTGGTGAACGACGCGTCGACCGACGGGACCGACGACGTGCTCGCCCCGTACGCCCGCGCGCTGCCGCTGACGCTGATCACGCACCGCGAGCGCCGGGGCTACGCCCGCAGCGTCGAGGAGCTGTTGCGCCTCGCCGCATCGCGCACCGACCGGCCGCGGCGCGACCTGGCGGTGCTGCTGCAGGCCGATTTCTCCGACTCGCCGGACGACATCCCCGAGCTCGTCAAGCGCATCGAGAGCGGCGCGGACCTCGCGCTCTCCGACTACCGGCGCCGGAGCGGCCAGCCGCGCCGCGAGGCGGTGGTGCGGCGGCTCCTGCCGGTGCTGCTGCGCGGCCACCGGAACGGCGTGCTGGACCGCCCGCTCGACTGGGCGTGCTCGCTCAAGGCGATGCGCCTGGTGACGCTGGCGCGCGTGCTGTCCGAGCGCGGGAGCCGGAACGTGCTGCACGCGGAGGGCTGGGCCGCCGACGCCGAGCTGCTGCTCGAGGTGTCACGGCACGCCCGGCGGGTCGAGGTCGTGGCCGCGCAGAGTCCGGCGTCGCCACGCCGGCGGCCGTCCCGCTTCCGGCCGCTCCGCGCGGCGTGGGCCGTGTGGACGATGGCGCGGGGCCGGGGGGGCGCGCCGCCCGCCGGACGCGCCGCGGCCGGCGCCGGAGCCGGGCGGTCCGCCCCCTCGCGGCGGGGCCGCCGCTCCGGCCAGCGGCCCGCCGCCGGCCCGCCCCACTCCCGCACGGCCTCGTCCCGGTGAAGGGCGCCCTCGCCCTCGCGGCGGTGGTGGCGCTGCTCGGCCTGGAGCGCGCCGCGCCGGCCCCGCGGCGGCAGGCCGCCCCGCGGCCCCAGGACCCCGTCCCGGCCCCCCTGCCGTTCACGACGGGCGAGCGGCTCGAGTACGAGGTCAAGTTCGGGATCTTCCGCGTCGGGCGCGCCACGATGCAGGTGCTGGGCGTCGACACGATCCGCGGGACGCCGGCCTACCACGTGGCGTTCGTGATCCGCGGACGCGCCGCGTTCTTCTACTCGATGACGGACACGCTCGAGTCGTGGTTCAGCGTCGCCGACCTCACCTCGCTGCGCTTCGTCCAGAACAACAACGAGAACGGCAGCCGCTACTACCACACCTACGAGATCCACGCCGACTCCGGCTACTTCATCCAGGACGGCAAGGACAGCCTGCCCACGACCGCCCGGCCGCTCGACGACGCGTCGTTCTTCTACTTCGCCCGGACGGTGCCGCTCCAGGTGGGCCAGACCTACTCGTACGACCGCTACTTCAAGCCCGACCGGAATCCGGTGACCCTGACCGTGCTGTCGGCCGATTCGGTCGACACGCCCGCCGGCCGGTTCGCCGCGATCGCCGTGCGGCCCGTGTTTAAGAGCCGCGGCCTGTTCGCCGAGGGGGGGCAGGCGGTGGTGTACCTCTCCGCCGACTCGACCCGCATCCCGCTGGTCATCAAGAGCCACCTGTCCCTCGGGTCGCTGTCGCTGGCGCTGCGCAGCCGGAGGTGACCGGATGAAGGACGGAGGCCGCGTCCCCGAGGCCGACCTGTCGCGGATCCACACCGTGCCCATCGCGCGGCGGCCGAACAAGGTGGATCCCGCGCTGCTGGCGAAGGCGCCGCCGCGCGGCGAGCGCGGCTTCGACGCGTTCCTCGACTCCCTGCCGGACATCCTCGCCGCGCGGGACCTCCGCGCGGTGATCGCCGACGTCGCGGCGGCCGCGGGCCGGCGCGGGGTCATCGCCATGATCGGCGGGCACGTGATCAAGACCGGGCTCGGCCCGCTGCTGGTCCACCTGCTGGACAGGGGCGTGCTGACCCACGTGGCGATGAACGGGGCGGCCGCGATCCACGACTTCGAGCTGGCGGCGTTCGGCGGCACCAGCGAGGACGTCGCGGCCGGCCTGGGCGACGGCACGTTCGGGATGGCCGAGGAGACCGGCGCCGAGATGAACGCGGCCATCGCCGCCGGCCGCGACGAGAGCCTCGGGCTCGGGGAATCGCTGGGCCGCTGGCTCGAGCGGCGCAAGACGGTGCCGGGGCGGACGCAGTGCGTGCTGATGGCCGCGCTGCGACGGGGCACTCCCGCCACGGTCCACGTCGCGCTCGGCGCCGACATCATCCACCAGCATCCCGGGGCGGACGGGGCGGCGACCGGGGAACTGAGCTTCCGCGACTTCCGCCGTCTGGCCGCCGCGGTCCCGGCCCTGCACGACGGCGGCGTGGTGCTCAACTTCGGGAGCGCGGTGATCATGCCCGAGGTGTTCCTCAAGGCGCTCACCGTGGCGCGCAACCTCGGCGCCGGCAAGCCGACCGGTTTCACCGCCGTGGACTGCGACATGATCCGGCACTACCGGCCGCGGCTCAACGTCGTGCAGCGGCCCACGCAGCACGGGGGCAAGGGCTACCTGCTCACCGGGCATCACGAGCTGCTGATGCCGCTGATCGTGTGGGGCGTCGATGCGGCGCTCGCGCGCCGCTAGGAGGTCCCCCGTCGTCGGCGCGCCGGAGGGGGCCGCGGAGCAGGCGGAAGTGTCCTTCGCGCCGCCCGCACGGCGCCCGCTGGTCCCCGTCGTCGCCGGCGCGGTGGCGCTCGCCCTCGCGGCGTGCGCGGCGCGCGGCGGGCCCCGGTCGACGCTGCCCTACGAACCGCTGCGGGAAGCCGGGCTGGCGCGGGAGGTGGCCGCCGGCTTCATCGCCGCGGAATCGCGCGGCGACTCCGCCGCCGACACGCTGCTCGCGCCGGGCGCCGACTTCATCGTCTCCGGCATCGCCGTCACGCGCCCGCCGCGGCTGGCCGCGGTGGTGGGCCGCGGGGCGGGTGCCGTCGAGGACGTGCGCATCCAGCTCGCGGGCGAGTTCGCGTGGGTGGTGGCCGTCTACCGGTGGAGCGGCCCGGGCGGCAACGGCGACGAGCGCGGGAGGGCCACGATGATCCTCGAGCGGCGCGACGACCGGTGGCGGATCCGCCACGTGCACTCGAGCACGGTGGCGCCGTGGCGGTGAGGGCCCCTGGAACGCGCGAGCGCCCCGGCTCGCCGGGGCGCTCGCGTCCGACCCTGCCGTGCCCGCGCGGGCTAGAAGTCGCCGCCCGCCGCGCGCTCTCCCGAGATCATGTCCTTCACGCGCCGGGCCGTGCCCGGCGAGATGAGCTTGATCACCCAGTAGATCACGAGGCCCACCAGCGCCAGCATCAGCACCGTCCAGGCGAGACCGATGACGACCTTCAGGAGGCCGAGCGCCAGCCTGAGGACGATGAACGCCACCACCGCCAGAATCGCGAAGCCCAGCACTTTCCTGAACATCGGACGCCTCCCATTCCTGTCCTGACCCGCCCTACGAAGGTACCGGGGGGCGGGTTTCACGCAAGCGTGCCGTGAGCGGCTCGGCGTACGATTGCGTGGTCATCGGCGGCGGCATCGTGGGCGCCGCGACCGCGCGCGCTCTCGCCGCGCGCGGAAACCGCATCCTGCTGCTCGAGCGCGCGATGCCGGGCGCGGAGGCCTCCGGTGCCGCGGCCGGGATGCTGACTCCGCAGGTCGAGGTGCTGCCCGACGATCCGCTGCTGCCGCTCGCGATCGCGGCCCGCGAGCGCTACCGGGCGCTGGTGCCCGAGCTCGACCGGCGCACCGGCGTGAACGTCGGCTACGTCGGCGGCGGCAGCGTGCAGGTCGCGCTCGCCGACGGCGAGGCGGAGCCCTTGCGATCCCAGGGCGAGGCGCAGCTCGCGGTGGGGCTCAGGGCCGAGTGGCTCGACCGGCGCGCCCTCGAGCGCCGGCACCCGGGCATCGCCCCGGCCGCGAAAGGCGCGCTGCTCGCGCCCGACGACGCGCGCGTCAACAACGTCGCGCTCACCGCCGCGCTGCTCGCCGACGCCGTGCGCCACGGCGCCGAGATCGCGGACCACGAGGAGGCGACCGAGATCGTGATCGCGGCCGGCCGCGTGACGGCCGTCGTGACGCGCGGCCGCCGCTACGGCACCGGCGGCGCGGTCGTCGCGGGCGGTGCATGGTCGGGAGCGCTGCGCGGCCTGCCGCGGCCGCTGCCCGTCGAGCCGATCCGCGGACAGATGGCGGTCGTGACCTGGCCGGCCGGCGAGCCGCCCGGCGTGATGTTCGGCAGCCACGTCTACATCGTCCCGCGCGGCGACGACGCGCTGCTCGGCTCCACGATGGAGAGCGCCGGCTTCGCCAAGGACACCACCCCCGGCGGCCTGGGGGCGATCTTCACCGGCACGGCGGCCCTGCTGCCCGCGATCGCCGCGCAGCGCATCCACCGCAGCTGGGCGGGGCTCCGGCCCGTCACGCCCGACGGCCGGCCGCTCATCGGCCCCGACCCCGAGGTCGCCGGCCTCTGGTACGCCACCGGGCACGGCCGCAAGGGCATCCTGCTCGGTCCGCTGACCGGCGAGATCGTGCGCGATCTCGTGGTGGACGGCTCCACCTCCTGGGACATCCGCCCCTGCGACGTCACCAGATTCGACCCGCGCTCGTAGGGCGGAGCCGGTGTACCACACCTGTGCCTTCTGCTCCGGCGCCCTCGGCGGCGACGGCGGCCCGTCCGGGCTCGGCGTCGGCCGCCGGTTCGCGTTCGACGGCTGGAAGGCCCGCGCCTGGGTGATCTGCCAGCGGTGCGGCCGCTGGAACCTCACCACGCAGCACGACCGCCTGGAGACCGTCGCGGCGCTGGACCGGATGGCCACGGCCGGACGGGTGGCGGCCACCACGGACCAGGTCGCGCTGGTGCGCGCGGGCCCGTACGACGTGGTGCGCGTCGGGAAACCGCCGCGCATCGAGATGGCGGGCTGGCGCTACGGCGAGCGGCTCAAGGCGCGCGAGCGGGAGCGGCTCAAGGTCGTCGTGCCCGTCACCCTGGCGGTGGTCGGCGTCACGATCGCGACCAACGTCGCGTTCGGCGGCGGCTCCCTCTATTTCTTCGGCCAGGTCCCGCGGCTCGGCGACGCCCTGTACACCGGGCTGGTCGGCAACCGCAAGGTCAACATCGAGCCGCCGGTCTGCGCCCACTGCGGTGCCGTGATGGTGCTGCGCGCGCGGCACGTGCGCGACGCCCGGCTGTCGCGCACCGTGCACCAGGACCTGGCCCTGCTGCTCCGCTGTCCCCGCTGCCACGACATCGGCGCCATGCTCGAGGGGAGCGACGCGGAGCGCGCCCTGCGCCACGGACTCACCTACGTCAACCTGAAGAAGGGCCGGAAGGTCAAGCGCAAGGCCGAGGAAGCGGCCTCGGCGGTCGAGCGCGCCGGGGGTCCGCAGGAGCTGATCGCCCGCGCCACGCGCAACGAGATCGCCGTCTCGACCCTCAAGGGCGCGCAGGGCCTCGCGCTCGAGATGGCGGTGGACGAGCAGGCGGAGGTGCGCGAACTCGAGCGCGAGTGGCGCCGGGCCGACGAGATCGCGGAGATCGCCGACAACCTCCTGGTGCCGCCGGCCATCGAGCAGGAGCTGAAACAGCTCAAGAAGCCGCATCAACCGGACGGTTGACGCGCTCTGGCCCGCCCTTCGGAGCGCGGCTATGTTTCCCGTCTCCAATGACAACGGCGCCTCTCCCGCTCGTCCAGATCACCACGGGACAGGGCGAGCGGCTCGAACCGGACGGTCCGGCCGCCCGCAAGCCCGCGTGGCTGAAGGTCAAGGCGCCCGGCGGCGCGAACTACGCCGAGGTGCGCCGGGTGATGCGCGACCTGCGGCTCCACACGGTCTGCGAGGAAGCGCACTGCCCGAACGTGGGCGAGTGCTGGGAGCACCGCGCGGCGACGTTCATGATCCTGGGCGACCTGTGCACCCGGAACTGCGCCTACTGCGCGGTGGCCCACGGGACGCCGCTCCCGCTCGACGCCGGGGAGCCGCGGCGGCTCGCCGAGGCGGCGGCCGCGATGGGGCTC
>DASPTN010000017.1:0-4457 GCA_035623395.1 Gemmatimonadales bacterium
GGACATCGCGGACGTGAAGGCGCGGGTCGGCGACCGGATGTGCCTGATGGGCAACGTCAACCCGCTCGAGGTGGGGGTGCGCGGCACGCCGGAGGAGGTGCGGGCCGCGACGCTGGAGGTGCTGGAGAAGAGCGGCGGCCAGGGGATCATCCTCTCGGTGGGCGGCGGCACCAGCCCGGGGATGCCGAGGGCCAACATCGTCGCGATGCAGCAGGCGCTGGAGGAGTTCAACGGCAGCCGGCGCGCGGCGCCGGCGCACGCCTGAGGGACGGATGCCGGACTACGCGCTGATGAACCAGTGCCTCTACGAGGGCAAGGCGGCCGACGTCGAGCGGATGACGAAGGAGGCGCTGGCCGAGGGACGCCCGGTGCAGGAGGTGCTGGCCGAGGGCCTGATCGCCGGGATGAGCGTCGTGGGGGAGGACTTCAAGCACAACATCCTTTACGTGCCCGAGGTGCTGATCGCGGCGCGGGCGATGAAGGCCGGGATGGCGATCCTCAAGCCGCTGCTCACGAGCAAGGACTCGAGCATCGAGCCGGCGGGCGTGCTGTTGATGGGGACCGTGCGCGGCGACCTGCACGACATCGGCAAGAACCTGGTGTGCATGATGGCCGAGGGCGCCGGGTTCGAGGTGCACGACATCGGGGTGGACCAGAGCATCGAGAAGTTCCTGGCCGCCACGGAGCAGTTCAAGCCGGACATCATCGGGATGAGCGCCCTGCTCACCACCACGATGACGTACATGAAGACGGTGATCGACGGCTACAAGGAGCGGGGCCTCGGCCACATCAAGATGGCCATCGGCGGCGCGCCGATCAGCCAGATGTACGCCGAGGAGATCGGCGCGGACGGCTACGGGGCCGACGCCTCGAGCGCGGTGGACCTGTTCCTGCGCCTGGTCAAGGAGAAGGCGGCCCGGGCGTGAGTGCGCCGCGCCCGCGCGGCGGCCCCCGGCGCGCGCGCCGCTGAGGACGCATGGCCTCGTACCAGATCCTCTACTGGCAGGACATCCCCTCGCAGGTGAAGGCGTGGGACGACTTCGACGAGGTCAAGATCGAGCTGTCGCCGCGGTTCGTGGCGCGCATCGACCAGGCCGCGACGGCCCAGGGCCTGACCGGCACCGACGACTACCTCGGCCAGTGGCGCTGGGGCGAGGCGCTGGAGCGGAGCGGCGCCGCCGGGGACGTGGCCGAGGCCGTGCGCCGCGAGCTGGAGGAGGCGGGCCGCTGAGCCCGCGCACCGGGTCGGGCCCGCGGTGAAGCTGCTCCACGAAGCGGTCCTCGAGCGGCGCCTGGTCGCCGACGGCGCCATGGGGACCGAGCTGATGGCCGCGGGGCTCGAGGCCGGCGGCTGCGGCGAGGCCTGGAACCTCTCCCGTCCCGAGCGCGTGCTCGCCATCCACCGGCGCTACGCCGAGGCAGGCGCCGACTGCGTCATCACCAACACCTTCGGCGCGAGCCGGATCATGCTCGCGCGCCACGGCCACGCCGGCGACGTGGCCGCGATCAACCGCGCCGCCGTGCGGCTGGTGCGCGAGGCGTTCCACGCGGCGGGCCGCGAGGGCTGGGTGCTGGGCGACCTCGGCCCGCTCGGCGCGATCCTCGAGCCCTGGGGCGACCTGCCGGTGGCGGCGGCGCAGGCCGCGTACGAGGAGCAGGCCGCGGCGCTGGTCGAGGCGGGCGCCGACGCGCTGATCCTCGAGACGCAGACGTCGCTCGAGGAGCTGGGCCTCGGGATCGACGCGGCGCGGAAGGCGGGCGCGCCGTCGATCATCGCCTCGCTGTCCTACGACCGCTCGGCCGACGGCAGCTTCTGGGTCACGATGATGGGTGTGCTGCCGGAGCGCGCGGCCGGGTTCGCGGCCGAGCGCGGCGCGCACATCGTGGCGCTGAACTGCGGGACCGGGGTGGACATGGCGGCCGCGGCGGCGGTGGTGCGCGACTACCGCGCGCACGGCCCGCTCCCGGCGATGGGGCAGCCCAACGCCGGCAACCCGGTCCTGGAGCGCGGGCGGGTGGTCTACCGGCAGACGCCGGCCGAGATGGCGGCCGGCGTGGAGGACGTGCTGGCGGCCGGCGCCGCCATCGTCGGCTCGTGCTGCGGCAGCACGCCGGCGCACACCGCCGCGATCCGCCGGGCGGTGGACGCGTTCAACCGGCGGCACGCCGCCGGCGCGCGGTAGCCCGGTGGACACGCTCCGCGAGAAGCTGGAGTCCCCGCGCTTCCTGGTGGGCGTCGAGCTGGTCTCCATCCGCGGCTCCATGTCGGAGGCCACCGCGGTGCGGGTGCGCTCGCTCGCCACCCAGCTGGTGGACCGGCCCGAGGTGGACTGGATCTCCATCACCGACAACGCCGGCGGCAACCCGCAGCTCCATCCGCAGGCGCTCGGCAAGCCGATCCTGTACGCCGGCAAGGAGGTGGTGATCCACCTCACCTGCAAGGACCTGAACCGCAACGCGCTCGAGAGCGCGGCGTGGCAGCTCGACAGCGAGGGCTTCCACAACGTGCTGGCGATGACCGGCGACTACCCGGTGGGCGGCAGCGGCGGCCGGGCCAAGCCGGTGTTCGACCTCGACTCCGTGGGCCTGATCGCGATGCTGGACCGGATGAACCGCGGCTTCGACGACAAGCACCTCAGGACGTCGTTCTGCATCGGGGCCGTGACCAGCAACACCAAGCTGCGCGAGGGCGAGGTCGTCCCGCAGTACCTCAAGCTGAAGAAGAAGATCGAGTGCGGCGCCCACTTCGTCATCAATCAGGTGGGCTTCGACGCCCGCAAGGCGCGCGAGCTGCGGCGGTGGATGGAGCGCCACGGCATCGGCCGCACGCCGCTGGTGGGCAACGTCTACGTGCTGACCGCGCGCGCGGCGCGGCTGTTCGCCGGCGGCCGGGTCGCGGGCATCGTGGTGACGCCGGAGCTGCTCGACGCGTGCGAGCGCGCCGGCCGCTCGGCCGACGGCGGGAAGGCGTTCTTCCGCGAGTTCGCCGCGAAGCAGCTGGCGGTGTTCCGCGGCCTCGGCTACCGGGGCGCCTACCTGGGCGGGATCCACGATCTCGCCACGGTGGAGCGGGTGCTGGAGATCGAGCGGACCTTCGCGCCGGACGACTGGAAGTCGTTCGCGCGCGAGATCGCGTACGGACGGCCGGGGGAGTTCTTCGCCTACCCCGACGAGGTGGAAGCACCGGTGACCGGGCGCGTGGCGCCGCGGGCGACCTCGAGGGGGGCACCGCGTCCCGTGGCGTCGCGTGTCCGGCGCGCCGGCTTCCTGTACGCGTTCTCCCGCTGGACCCACGGGCTGATGTTCACGCCCGGCACCCTGCTGAGCCGGTGGGGCGCCCGGATCGCGGCGCGCTCGCGCGACCCGGCGCAGGGCCCGCCGCCGCTCCGCGCGCTGGAGCGCGCCACCAAGGCGGCGCTGTTCCGCTGCAAGGACTGCGGCGACTGCGCGCTGCCCGACGTCGCGTTCCTGTGCCCGGAGTCGCAGTGCGCGAAGAACCAGCGCAACGGCCCGTGCGGCGGCACCCGCGAGGGGCGGTGCGAGGTCGACGGCTACGGCGAGTGCATCTGGCTCCGCGCCTACGAGCGGCTCAAGGCCGGCGGCGCCGAGCTGACGCTGCTCGACCACGCGCCCGTGGTGCAGAACCAGGCGCTGCGCGGCACGTCGAGCTGGGCCAACACGTGGCTGGGCCGCGACCACTTCGGGCGCGCGGCCTCGGAGACGCACCCTGCACCCTCACACCCTGCACCCGGTCTTCCGTTGCCGGACGCCAAGTCGCCGGAAGAGCCGCCACCCACCACCCGCCACCCACCAACGCTCGCGACGCGCGACCATGCCAGCAGCTGAGCTCCACATCATCGGCGACCTCATCAACAACGCCTACGGCCGGGCGCGCAAGGCGTTCGCCGCGCGCAGCCTCGAGGGATACCAGGCGCTGGCCAGGGGGCAGACTTCCCTCGGGTGCGAGTGGCTCGATGTCAACATCGACGGCACGCAGCAGATCCAGGTGCGGCCCGAGGAGATGCTCGCCTTCCTCCCGGACCTGATCCCCGCGCTGCAGGAGGCGTCGAGTCTCCCGCTGTGCATCGACAACCCGTCGCTCGACTACCAGCGCGTCGCGCTCGAGCACTACGACCGGACGCGCGCCGGCGGGAAGCCGCCGATCGTCAACTCGATCGCGGCCTCGCGCGACCGGCTCGAAGGGATGATCGAGCTGGTCCAGGCCTACGACGCGATGGTGGTCGTGGTGGTGTCGGAGCGGTTCGTCGAGGGCGGGACGTCGCAGTGCTTCGGCCCCGGGGACGTGCACGCGGCCGCGCGGCACTTCGTCGAGCGGCTCGCGCGCGAGGCCGGCCGCCGGCCCGACCAGATCCTCCTCGATCCGGGCCTCGCGCCGGTCGGCGCCGACACCTACGGCCTCGTGAACATGGGTCTCGACGCCATGAAGCTGATCCGCG
>DASPTN010000018.1:0-17651 GCA_035623395.1 Gemmatimonadales bacterium
TCATCCCGATCCCGCAGGCGGCGGACACGCCGCGGGCGCCCGCCCCGGTGCTGGCCGGCGCCCAGGGCGCGGGGCCCGGCGAAGGGGCGGGCAAGGGCCCCGGCGCCGGCCCGGGCGCCGGGGGCGGGAGCGGCGGCGGGACCGGCGGCGGGGTCGGTCCGGGCACGGGCCCCGACTCGGGCGGCGGGGGCACGGTCCGTCCGCCGAACCCCACCGGGATCATCCTCCCGCCGACGCACCCGCCGTCCGAGCTCCGCGGCACGCGGATCACCGTGGTGTTCGAGATCTCGGCGACCGGCGAGGTCACGCACGTCGCGCTCGACCCGAACCCCAGGGACCACCGGTTCGCGAACGAATTCCTCGAGCGGCTGCGCCGCTACACCTTCTCGCCGGCCGTCACGCTGGACGGGCAGCCGGTCCCGGGGCTGTTCCGCATCACCTTCACGTTGTGAATCGGGCGCCCCGCCGCTAGTTTTCGCCCCGCTCGCTGGCCTGAAATCCGACCACCCGCTGGGAATCCGGAACCCCATGATCATCAGCCTGGTCCTGATCGTGAGCGTCTTGGCGCTCCTCGTCGCCCTCGGCCTCGCGCGCTGGGTGCTCAAGATGGACAACGGTACGCCGGAGATGCGCACCATCTCCGACGCCATCCAGGAAGGCGCCGAGGCGTTCCTGAAGCGCCAGTACCGCACCATCGCGATGCTCTCCGTGCTGGTGGGCTTCGTGATCTTCGTCATCTACGCGTTCGTGCGCGCCCCGAGCCCCAACGACCCGCACGAGGTGTCGCGGCTGTGGCTCACCGTGGCGACCACCGCGTCGTTCTTCTTCGGCGCGCTGTGCTCCGGGATCGCCGGCTACGTGGGGATGTTCGTCTCGATCCGCTCCAACATCCGGGCGGCGAGCGCGGCGCGCTCGAGCCTGAACCGTGCGCTGCAGGCGGCGCTCCGCGGCGGCGCGGTGTCGGGCCTGTTCGTGGTGGCGATGAGCCTGCTGGGCGTGGGCGGGCTGTACTCCCTGGTGCACAGCCTCACCAGCATCCCCGACACCAAGATCCCGCTGATCATCGTGGGCTACGGCTTCGGCGCGTCGTTCGTGGCGCTGTTCGCGCAGCTGGGCGGCGGCATCTACACCAAGGCGGCCGACGTCGGCGCCGACCTGGTGGGGAAGGTCGAGGCCGGCATCCCGGAGGACGACCCGCGCAATCCGGCGGTGGTGGCCGACCTGGTGGGCGACAACGTCGGCGACTGCGCCGGCCGCGGCGCCGACCTGTTCGAGTCCACGGCGGCCGAGAACATCGGCGCGATGATCCTCGGCGCGACCCTGGCGCTGCGGGTGCAGGCGGCGAACCCCGGCACGGCCTTCTCGGTGATCGGCGTGATGCTGTTCCCGCTGGTGGTCCGCGCCTTCGGACTCATCGCCTCCATCGTCGGCATCGTGCTGGTGAAGGCCCGCGAGGACCAGGACCCGATGCAGGCGCTGAACCGCGGCTACTGGACCGCGGCGGTGCTGGCCGCCATCGGCTTCGTGGCGGGCACCTACTGGCTGCTGCAGTTCCCGGGGCACCCCGACGCGTGGTGGCACTTCGCGTTCGCCGGCGTGATCGGGATCGCGACCTCGATCGCCTTCGTGTACATCACCCAGTACTACACCGAGTACCGCTACCGCCCGGTCAGGACCATCGCCGCGGCCTCGGTCACGGGGCCGGCGACCAACATCATCTCCGGCTTCGCGGTGGCCCTGGAGTGCACCGCGCTCCCGGCGTTCGTCATCGGGCTGGCGATCATCAGCAGCTACCACCTCGGCAGCTCGGCCGTCCCGGGCGGCGGGCTGTTCGGCACGGCGGTCGCGACGATGGGCATGCTGGGCACCGCGGCCTACATCCTCGCGATGGACACCTTCGGCCCGATCACCGACAACGCCGGCGGGATCATCGAGATGTCGAAGCAGCCGGAGGAGATCCGCCGCAAGACCGACCGCCTGGACGCGGTGGGCAACACGACCAAGGCCCTGACCAAGGGCTACGCCGTGGGCTCCGCCGCGCTGGCCGCGTTCCTGCTGTTCTCGGCGTACATGGACGAGATCGGCTACTACACCAACACCACCTTCGCCACGGTGGACATCGCCAAGCCGGAGATCTTCGTGGCGGCGCTGCTCGGGGCGATGCTCATCTTCTGGTTCAGCGCGCTGGCCATCAACGCGGTCCAGAAGGCGGCGGTGAGCGTGATCAAGGAGGTGCGGCGCCAGTTCTCCGAGGACCCCGGGATCCTCAAGGGCACCTCGCGCCCGAACTACGCCCGCTGCGTGGACATCGTGACGGTGGGCGCGCTGAAGGAGATGGTCGCGCCCGGCCTGCTGGCGGCGGGCATGCCCATCGCGGTCGGACTGGTGTTCCGGCTGATGGGCCTCGGGCCCGAAGCCGTGGCGGCGTTCCTGATGGTGGGGACCATCACCGGCATCCTGGTCGCGCTGATGCTGAACAACGGCGGCGGGGCGTGGGACAACGCCAAGAAGTTCATCGAGGCCGGCGAGTACGGCGGCAAGGGCTCGATGGCGCACAAGGCCGGCGTGGTGGGCGACACCGTGGGCGATCCGTTCAAGGACACGGCCGGCCCCTCGCTCCACGTCGTGATCAAGCTGCTGAGCACGGTCACCCTGGTGCTGGCGCCGCTGTTCATCTGAGCCGGGCGTCCTGAGCCAGCTCCCCGCTCGGTGAACGCCTCTTCGGGCTCGGGATCAAGCGGGCGGCGCGAAGGCCTGCCGCGGAGCTTGGCGGGGCATCTCGCGGCGCGCAAGACGGTCGATCAGTGCGTCGCCGACGGTGAGGTCGGCGGCGGCCTGAAGCGCAGCCTCGGTCCCGTGGCGCTCACCGCGCTCGGGATCGGGGCCATCATCGGGGCCGGGATCTTCGCGGCCATCGGCACGGCCATCAGCGGCGACGCGGGCCACGTCGGCGCCGGCTCGGCGATCATCGTCTCCATCGGGCTCGCCGGCGTCACCAGCGCGCTCGCCGCCCTCACCTACTCCGAGTTCGCCGCCCTGATCCCCATCGCGGGCAGCGCGTACACCTACGCCTACGCCACGCTCGGCGAGCTGGTGGCCTGGATCATCGGCTGGGACCTGTGCCTCGAGTACGCGGTCGGCAACATCGCCGTCGCGGTCGGCTGGGCCGGCTACTTCGATTCGTTCCTCCGCAGCGTGGGCATCCACCTGCCGTCGTGGCTGATCACCGACACCCTGTCCGCGCTCGCCAACCCGGCGCTCCTCGCGTCGGCGCCGCACCTCGGCTCCATCCCCATCGTCTTCTGCGCACCCGCGCTCCTGATCGTCGCGCTGATCACGGTGGTGCTGGTCATCGGGGTGCAGGAGTCGTCGTGGGTCAACACGCTGATGGTCGGCATCAAGTTGGCGGTGATCCTGCTGTTCCTGGCCGTGGGGTTCGCCGCCATCCACCCGCACCAGTGGGTCACGCCGAGCTTCGCGCCCCACGGCTTCAAGGGCATCAGCGTGGGCGCGGCGATCATCTTCTTCTCGTACATCGGCTTCGACGCGGTGAGCACGGCGTCCGAGGAGGCGAAGAACCCGCAGCGCGACATCCCCATCGGGATCATCGCGTCGCTCGTCATCTGCACCGTGCTGTACATCACCATCGCGCTGGTGCTGACCGGCCTCATCCCGTGGAACCAGCTCGACGTGCCCGACCCGCTGGCGGTGGCGCTCCAGTACATCCACGCCGACTGGGCCGCCGGCATCCTCGCGCTGGGCGCCGTGGCGGCGATGACCTCGGTGCTGCTGGTCTTCCAGCTCGGCCAGGCGCGCATCTTCATGTCGATGGCCCGCGACGGCCTGCTCCCGCCGTGGGCGGCGAAGGTGCACCCGAAGTTCAAGACGCCCCACGTCACCACCATCGTCACCGGGATCGTGGTGGCCGTCGGCGCGGCCTTCATCCCGATCGGCGTGGTGCTCGAGCTCACCAACATCGGCACCCTGTTCGCCTTCGTGCTCGTGGCCCTGGGCATCATCGTGCTGCGGCGCACCGATCCGGACCGGCCCCGGCCGTTCCGCACGCCGTGGGTGCCGTTCCTGCCGCTGGTGTCGGTGGTCTTCTGCCTCTACCTGATGCTGGCCCTGCCGCTGCTGACGTGGATCCGCTTCGGGGTCTGGCTCCTGATCGGGGCGGCGATCTACTTCACGTACGGCGTGCGGCACAGCCGGGTGCGATCGCTCGGACTGCAGACGGCAGACCGGAGGCGGCCCTAGAGTCGCGAGACGCTGAGTTGCGAGTGGTTGGGAGACGTGAGTCGTGAGGGGCGAGTCGAGTTGTCGGTACTGACAACTGGACTCGCCCCTCTTCACTCTCGTCTCGTCACCACTCGCAACCGTGCGGCTCGCAACCACCCTCCTAACCGACCTCCGTCTTTACTCCGAACTCGCCTTCCCATTTCGCCATCACGCACGCCGCCAGTCCGTTCCCGATCAGGTTGGTGCACGTCCGCGCCATGTCCATCAGCTGATCCACGCCGAACAGCACGGCGACGGCCTCGAGCGGGAGCCCGAACGAGGCCACGCTGGCGGCGAGGATCACCACCGAGGCCCGCGGCACGCCCGCCACGCCCTTGCTGGTGATCATCAGCGTCAGCATCATCCCGAGCTGCTGGCCGAGGGACAGGTGGATGCCGCCCGCCTGGGCGACGAAGATCGACCCCACCGCCAGGTACAGGGTCGAGCCGTCGAGGTTGAAGGTGTAGCCCACCGGGAGCACGAACGACCCGATCCGCCGCGGCACGCCCATCTGCTCGAGGCGCTCCAGCGCCAGGGGCAGGGCGGCCTCCGACGACGCGGTCGAGAACGCGATCAGCGCCGGCTCCTTGATCGCCCGGACGAAGGGCCGGAGCGGCACGCGCGTGAGCAGGATGACGGGAAGCAGCACGCCGAGGAGGAACACCACCAGCGCCGCGTACAGGGTGAGGATCACGGCCGCCAGGCTGGCCAGCACCCGGACGCCGCCGTGGCCCACCGTGAAGGCGATCGCCGCGAACACGCCCACCGGCGCGTACTTCATGACGATGGAGGTGAACTTGAACATCACCTCCGCCAGGCCGCCGCAGAACCCGACGATGACTTCCCTCGGCTTGCCGGTGACCTGGGTGAGCCCCAGCCCGAACAGGATGGACCACACGACGACCTGCAGCACCTCGTTCTGGGCCGCGGCCTCGAAGAAGCTCTGGGGGACGATGTGCTGGAGGACGCTGGCGAGACTGGCCGGGGTCCCGGCCTCCGGCCCCGCGCCCGTGGCGCCGAGGGCGACGCCCACGCCGGGCCGCGCCAGGTTCACGGCCACCAGGCCGACCACCAGCGCGAGGGTCGTGACGACCTCGAAGTAGATGATCGCCCGCAACGCCAGGCGGCCCACCTTCTTCAGGTCGTCGCCGTGTCCGGCGATGCCGCCCACCAGCGTGGCGAAGACCAGCGGCACGATGATGGACTTGATCGCGCGCAGGAACACCGTCGACAGCGGCTGCAGCTTGACGCCGAGGTCCGGCTCCAGCCAGCCCAGCAGCGCGCCCGCCACCATCCCGGCGAGGATCCACTGCGTCAGCGTGCGCCGCTTCAGGAACGTCCACATGAGCGCGCTCGGGGGTGACGGGTCAGAGCGCCCGGGCGAGCTGCACGGCGCCCAGCACCGGGTCCACCGGCTCCGGCCGGATCGTCGCCGAGGGCACGTCGGCCACGATCCGCGCGACCACCCGCTTGCGGTAATCGTCGTGCCGCGCCAGCAGGCTGCCGCCCAGGGCCACGCCGACTTGGGCGCCGTGCGGATAGCGCTCGGCCAGCGCCCGCACGTGGGTCGCGAGGTCGTCGGCGCCGGCATCCACGAGCGCGCCCGCGACCGCGTCGCCCTCCTCGGCGGCGGCGAGCACGTCGGGCGCCAGGGAGGCCACCGTCGGGATGTCCGCCGTGGTGGCCCAGCGCACCAGCTCCCCGAGGCCCGAGAGCCTGAGGCGCGCCAGCACGCGGGCGGAGAGGATCGTGCGCCGGCCCCGGCCCTCGATGGCGAGACCGACCGCGCGGAGCGCCTGGCGCGCCAGCTCGTAGCCCGAGCCCTGGTCTCCGACCACGGCGCCGAGTCCGCCGATCCGCGCAGTGTCGCCGCCGGGAAGGCGCGCCCACGCGACCGAGCCGGTGCCGGCGAGGAGCACGACGCCGGCGGAGTCGCCGAACGCCGACTGGAGCGCAATCGCGCCGTCCACCGTCACCGCGACGCGCGGCGCCAGTCCCGCGTCCTCGAGCGCGGCCTGCAGCGCCAGCCGCTCCTCCTCCCGGCCGACGCCCGCCGCACCCACGACGAGGACGTCGCCCCTGACCTCGCGCTCCGCCTTGCGGAGCGCCTCGCGGCAGGTGTCCAGGATCCGCGCCGCGACGCGCGACGCCTCGCCGGGCCGCATCGCCCCCGGCGCGCCGTCGGAGCGCACCAGCACCGTGCCGTGCTCGTTGGCCACCGCGGCGGTCGAGTGCGACGCGCCGGCGTCCACGCCGATGAGGATCCTCACGGCCGCGCGGCCCCTGCGGATCCGGCGGCGCCGCCCGGCCCTGCGGCGGCGCGGGCCGGCAGCGCCGAGAACCCGAGGCCGGCGGCCACCGTGAGCGCGGTGCCGAGGGGCACGTACCAGGGCCACGCCAGGCGGCTCATGCCGACCAACATACCGGCACCTCCCAGCCACGACGCAAGCGGGCCCGCGAACACCACCACCGCCATGAGCGCCGAGGCGGCCAGCAGCGCCGCCACCGCGTCGCGCTCCCGCACCCGGGCGAACCGCGCCAGCACGAAGGCGCCGAGCAGCGGGCCGTAGGTCAGCGACGCGATCGACAGCGCCACCACCACCACCGGGGCCTCGCGCTGCCGGAACAGCAGCGCGCCGAGCACGAGGATCGTCCCCCACAGCAGCGTGAACACGCGGCCCACGCGCAGCAGGTGCACGTCGTCGCCGCTGCGGCCGGTGAGCGGGGCGTAGTAGTCGTTCGTCGTCGCGGAGGCGAGCGAGTTGATCGCGGACGCGTGGGTGCTCATGGCCGCCGCGAGCAGCCCCGCCACCGCGAGCCCCGCCAGGCCGCCGGCGAGATGGGTCGTGATGAAGCGGGGGAAGACCTCGTCGCCCCGCAGCGCGCGGGCGGCGGGAAACGCCGCCCACATCGCCGTTCCCACCACCAGGAACAGCGCGAACTGGACGATCACCACCACGCCGCTCCCGATCAGCGCCCGGCGCGCGTCGCCCAGCGAGCGGGTGGCGAGCAGCCGCTGCACGATGAGCTGGTCGGTGCCGTGCGAGGCCGCCGACAGCATCGCCCCGCCCACCACGGCGGTACCGAACGCGTAGGGCGCGGTGAGCGAGATGCCGAAGTCGACCACCCGCAGCTTGCCGGCCGCGGCCGCCGCCCGGAGCGCGTCCGGCGCTTGGTGCAGCGCGGCCACCAGCGCCGCGGCGCCGGCCAGCAGGTACACGCCGAGCTGCACGACGTCCATCCAGACCACGGCCCTCAGGCCGCCGGTGTAGGTGTAGAGCAGCGTCGCCGCTCCGAGCACGACGATCGACGCCGGGTACGACCAGCCCGTGATCACCGCCAGCGGAATGGCCGTGGCGAAGATGCGCACGCTGTCGGCCATCGCGCGGGTCACCATGAAGACGGCCGACGAGGCGCGCCGCGCGCCCGGTCCCCAGCGCGTGCCGAGCACCTGGTAGGCCGTCTGCAGCTCGCCCTTCGCATAGGCCGGGAGCAGCAGCCACGCGATGCCGATCCGTCCGAGGAGGTACCCGAAGGCGAGCTGCAGGAAGGTGAGGTCGCCCGCGTAGCCGATGCCGGGGACCGAGATGACGGTGATCGCGGACGTCTCCGCCGCGACGATCGAGAGCAGGATCGCCCACCACGGCAGGCGGCGCCTGCCGAGGAAGTAGTCCGCGGCGCCCGTCTGCCGGCGCCCGAGCCACATGCCGGCCGCGACGACGCCCGCCAGGTAGGCCGCGGCCACGAGCCAGTCCACACCGCGCATGGCCGCCAAAGAAAGGGGCCCGGAGAACATTTCTCCAGGCCCCGATGCCGTGCCGATGCGTGCGGCGGCTCGCCGCCCGCCCTCAGACGGTGAAGCTGCTCCCGCAGCCGCAGCCGCCGGTCGCGTTGGGATTGTCGAACGTGAAGCCGCTGCTCTGCATCGTCACCGCGTAGTCGATGGTCACGCCGTTCAGGTACTGGCCGCTGAAGCCGTCCACGAACAACCGCACGCCCGACGACTCGATCACCACGTCGTCGTCCGCCGGCTGGTCCTCGATGGCCAGCGCGTACTTGAACCCGGAGCAGCCGCCCGGCATCACGCCGACCCGGAGGCCTGCGGTCGCCGCCGGCGCGCCCTCGGACTCGAACACCTTCCTGACCTGCTCGGCAGCCGCCGCCGTCAGGGTGAGCTGAATCGCCGCCTGCTCGTGCTGTGTCGCGCCCACGAATCCTCCGACGAAGAAATCCGAATGCCTTTATCATCTTAGAAGGGTGCGGCGCGCGCGTCAACGTCCCGGCCCGGACCCTTGACACCCGAGCGGCCAACGTATCCCCTTCAATCCCTTACAGATCGACGGCGCGGCAGCGGCCGCGCTCGAGAGGTCCGAGTGACGATCTTCACCCACATCCTGGCCACGACCCTGGGCGTGCAGCTCGGCGGGCTGCACGGCCGCGACGTCGCGCTGGCCTACGCGTTCGGCGTGGCGGTGGACGCCGACCACGCGGTGAAGGCGCCCTACTACCTGCGGAGCGGCGGCTTCGAGCGGCGCATCGGCTACTACTGGCGCTCCTCGCTCCAGGAGCCCGTGGCGCTGCTGTGGGTCATCCCGCTCGCCGTCGCGCTGCGCACGGTGGTGCCGGTGGTGTTCCTGGCAATCCACATCGCGATGGACTACTCGGTCCGCTACGAGAAGATGCCGTTCTATCCGTACTCCACCTGGGTGACGCGCGGCTGGCTGGTCTCCATCCCCGACTGGGTGAAGGAGGCGGTCCTGGCCGCCGTGCTGCTATGCCTGAACGTCCTCCTGTTCCTGAGCAGAAGCTAGGCGACCACATCCTGAGGGTGCCGATCCGCACCCTTCACCTGCGCCTGGGCCTCACGCCGGACCAGCTGACGTGGGCGTCGTTCTGGGCGTCGGTGCCCGCGGCCGCGCTGGTCGCGACGCATCACGTCGCGTGGGGTCTCGCAATGATGGCCGTGGGCCAGATCCTGGACGGCCTCGACGGCGGCATCGCGCGGGAGTTCGGGCTGTACTCCGAGCGGGGGCGCCTCCTCGACACGCGGCTGGACCGCGCCGCCGAGACGCTCATCTTCCTGGCGTTCGCGACGGCCGGCCTGGTGTCGTGGACGCTCGCGGTGCTGGCGCTCGTGGCCATCTATCTCCTGACGACCGTCACCGACCGCGCGCACTTCGATCCGGGGCTCAAGCGGGTGGTGCTGTACTTCGGGCTGTTCGTGCCGTGGCGCTGGCCGTTCCTGGTGATCTTCGCCGCCAACCTGGCGGGCTACGTGATCGCGCTGCTGATCATCGACTGCCGGTTCCAGGCGAGGATGGACGCGCTGGGGGGCGACCTGGACACGGTGGCCTCCCGCGCCGCGGCGCTCGAGAGGCGGATGCCGCCGGCCGGTGGGTCGTGAGCGGCGACGGCGCGGCGCGGGCGATCCTGCTCGATTTCGGGGGCACCATCGACGCGGACGGCGTGCACTGGTGCCCGCGCTTCTACGCCGCCTATCGCCTGGCCGGCGGCTCGCTCGCCTACGAGGCCTTCGAGCCGCTGTTCCAGACGTCGGAGGCGAGCCTGGCCGGGCTGCCGGGGATCCGGACGCTGGGCTTTCGCGGCGCGATCGAAGCGCAGGTCCGGCTTCTGGCGGCGCTGCTGCCGCGCGGCGAGGGGGCGTCCGCGGCCGCGTGGGCGCGCCGGCTGCACGACGACGCCGTCGCGGTGGTGCGTCGCAACCGGCCGGTGCTCGAGCGACTCGGCCTCCGCTACCGCCTCGGGGTCGTGTCCAACTTCACCGGCAACCTCGAGCCGTGCCTCGAGGAGCTCGATCTGCGGAGGGTGTTCCGGGCGGTGCTCGACTCCACGGTGGTGGGGGTCGCCAAGCCGGACGAGCGCATCTTCCGCGAGGCGCTCGCGGATCTCGGCGTGAGCGCGGAGCGCGCGTGGATGGTGGGGGACAACCCCGACGCCGACATCCGGCCCGCGCAGGCGCTGGGCCTCAGCACCTGCTGGATCGCGCCGCCGGAGCGGGTGGAGCCGCCGGACCTCGCGCCCACCACGCGGATCGCGCGGCTCACGGAGCTGGAGCGTGCCGTCGCCTGAGATGCACGGGCTCATCCTGGCCGGGGGAGAGGGCTCGCGGCTCGCGGCGGACGGCGTGGCGGTGCCGAAGGCGATGGTCACTGTCGCCGGCCGGCCGCAGGCGGTGCACCTGATCGAGACGCTGCTCGGTCTCGGCTGCCCGACGGTCACCTGCCTGGTGCGGGACGAGTTTCCCGACGTGGTGGCGGACCTCGCCGGCCGCGCGTGGCGCGGCCCGGTGCACGTGCACGGCTGCCGGACGCCGTCGTCGCTCCACACGCTCGCGGAGGGGCTGGCCCGGGTGCCCGCCGGCGCGGTGTTCGCGACGATGGTGGACACCGTGATGCGGCCCGCGGACTGGCGAGCGGTGCACGCGGCCGCCGCCGAGCGCCTCGCGGGCGGGGCGGACGCGGTGCTCGCCGTGACCCCCTTCGTGGACGACGAAGCGGCGTTGTACGTTTCCGCGGACGCCGGCGGGCGGGTGCGGCGCCTCGCCGACCGCCCGATGGAGCCGGTGAGCGTGACGGGCGGCGTGTACGCGCTCACGCCCGGCGTGCGCGCGCTGGCGCGCGAGGCGGTGGACGCGGGAGTGGAGCGGATGCGGAACTTCCTGACGGGGATCGTGGACCGCGGACTCGTCGTCGACGCGGTGACGGCCCCGCGGATCATCGACCTCGATCGCCTGGCGGACCTCGAGGCGGCCAACCTCTGGCTGGGGCGCGATGGCTGAGCGCACTCGCGGGCGAGGTGGCCGGTGAGACGGCTCGTCGCGCTGTACCGCAGCCCCTCGTACTCGCCGTTGCAGCACATGACCAACGACGCGGCCATCATGGACGCGACGGTCGCCAGGCTCGCGACGCGGGGCTGGGACGTCGAGCGGACGCTGGAGCGCGACGTGGAGGCCGGCCACGTTCCCGCCGCCGAGCTGTTCGTCAACATGTGCCAGGGCCCGGTGGCGTCGGAGCGGCTGTCCCCCGTCGAGGCGGACGGAGCCCTGATCGTCAACCGTCCGAGCAGCGTGCTGGCCTGTCACCGGCACCGCCTGGTGCGGCGGATGGCGGCGAGCGACCTGGCGTTTCCGCGGACCCTGATCGTCCACACGGAGAGCGCGCCGCAGGGAGGCGAGCTGGCGGCGCCGTTCGGCGGGCGGGCGCAGGTGTGGATCAAGCGCGGCGACGTGCACGCCGAGCGGCCCGAGGACGTCGTGACCGTGCCGCCCGGGGACGTCGGGCGCGCGCTCGGGGCGTTCGCGGCGCGCGGCATCTCGTGGGTGGCGGTCCAGGAGCACGTGCCGGGGCCGGTGATCAAGTTCTACGGAGTTGCGGACGGGCGGTTCTTCCGGTACTACGGAGCGGAGGCGGGAAGCGCGGCGCCGCCGCCGGCCGTGGACGAAAACCGGCTCCGCGAGCTCGCGTTCGCCGCGGCCCGGATGCTGGAGCTGGAGGTCTTCGGCGGCGACGTGGCGGTGCCGGCGCCGGACCGCCCGGTGCTGATCGACATCAACGACTGGCCGAGCTTCGCGCCGTTCCGCGACGGGGCGGCGGACGCGATCGCCGGCTACATCCACGAAAGGGCGTTGGCGCGGTGACCATCCTCACTCACCCGACCGGCGTGAAGCTGCCGGGCCCGCGGTCCCAGCAGCTGTTCGACGCGGAGGCGCAGTTCCTCGCGCCGGGCACCCAGAGCGTGGCGACCTTCAGCCGACTGTGCATGGACCACGGCCAGGGAGCCCTGCTGTGGGACGCGGACGGGAACCGCTACGTCGACCTGCTGGCCGGCGTGGGCGTGGCGAGCCTCGGGTACGCGCACCCGAAGTACGTGGCGGCCATGCAGCGCCAGGTGGCGCGGGTGCACGTCGGCAGCTTCACCACCGAGCACCGGGCCGCGCTGGTGAAGCTCCTGGCCCAGCTGGCGCCCGGCGACCTCAACCGCACGCAGCTCTATTCCGGCGGCGCCGAGGCGGTCGAGGCGGCGTTCCGGCTGGCCAAGTCGCACACCGGCCGCACGGAGTTCATCGGGTTCTGGGGCGGGTTCCACGGCAAGACCGGCGGCGTGCTCCCGGTCCTCGGCAGCAGCTTCAAGCACGCCCTGGGCCCGCTGATGCCGGGCACCTACCTCACGCCGTACGCCTCGTGCGCGCGCTGCCCCTTCGACAAGACCTTCCCGTCGTGCGACTGGCACTGCGTCGAGTTCCTGAAGCGGAAGATCGAGATCGAGACCGCGGGCGACATCGCCGCCATCGTGGTCGAGCCGATCCAGGGCACCGCGGGCAACGTGGTGCCGCCGCCGGGCTACCTGCCCGCGCTGCGCGCGCTCGCCGACCAGCTGGGCGCCCTGCTCATCTGCGACGAGATGATCACCGGCTTCGGGCGCACCGGGAAGATGTTCGCGGTCGAGCACGAGGGCGTGGTGCCCGACGTCATCACGGTGGGGAAGGGCTTCGGCGGAGGCTTCCCGATGAGCGGCCTGATCATCCGGGAGAGCGTCGCGTTCGCCAAGCCGTTCGCCAACCCGAGCGGCAGCTCGTCCAGCTACGGCGGCAACCCGTTCGCGGCCGCGGCGGCACGCGTCACGGTCGAAACGATCGTCGAGGAAGGCCTGGTGGAGCACTCGCGCGCCCTGGGCGAGCGGATGCTGGCGGAGCTCCGGAGCTGGGAGGGCGAGATCCCCATCGTGAGCGACGTGCGGGGACGCGGCCTGATGATCGGAATGGACCTCGTGAGGCCGGGCACGCGCACGCTGCTGGACAAGAAGCTGACCCGGTGGGTGTTCGACACGCTGCTCGGACGCGGCGTGCTCGCGATGATCTACAACCCCGAGGTCCGGATCAACCCGCCGCTGGTGATCACCGAAGAGCAGGCGCTGGAGGCGCTGGCGACGATCAAGGTCGTGCTGAGTGAGGCCGCAGAGCGCGCTGGCGCTTAAGGGGCCCTCGGTCGAGGAGTGGACCGACGTCCACTTCTTCCGGCCGGTCGGCATCCGCATCGCCCGGGCGCTCGCGCCGACCCGCGCCACCGCCGACCAGGTGACGGTGGTCGGCCTGGTCATCGGGCTGGCGGCGGGCCACCTGCTCGTCTACCAGCGGCTGTGGGTCAACCTCGCGGGCGTCGCGCTGCTGGTCTGTTCGGACCTGTTCGACAGCGCCGACGGCCAGCTGGCACGGCTCAAGGGCACGTCCACGCGCTTCGGGCGCGTGATCGACGGCCTCTCCGACACGCTGCGGTTCCTCAACCTCTACGTGCACCTGTTCGTCCGGATGGTCCACGGCGAGGGCTGGGGGTGGCCGGCGCTGGCGCTCGTCGGGGTCGTGATCTGGAGCCACTCCCTGCAGGGCGCGGCGGTGGACTTCATCAAGAACGCCTACCTCGAGCTCGGCGCCGAGGGCGGGGGCGAGACCGACCTGCCGGAGGACCTGGCGCCCGAGGCCCCCGGCGGCGCGCTGGCGCGCGCGGTGCACCGCCTGTACCGGGCTTACGTGCGCCGCCAGGTGACGATGTTCCCCGTCACCTACCGGGCCCTGCAGGCGGTCCGCTCTGGCCGCGGGCCCGCCGGGAGCGAGCGCTGGGCGGAGCGCCAGGCCGGCCTGCTCCCGGTGCTCACCCTCATCGCCACCAACATCCGGTTCGCGCTGCTGGCCGCGGCGGTCGTGGCCGGCCACGTCGAGTGGTTCCTGTGGGCCACGGCGGTGCCGATGAACCTGGTGCTGGTCGGCGTCGTCCTGCTCCACGAGCGCAACGCCGCGGCGCTCGAGCGCGCGTCCGCGGGTCGAGCCGGAGTGGCGGCCGTTGGCGACTGAGCGGCGGCCGTTCCGCGGCGCGCTGATCGGCGCCGGCGGCGTGGCGCGGCACTCCCACCACCCCGCCTACGCCGGCGTCGCGCGAAGCCTGGAGCTGGTGGCGGTGGTGGAGAGCGCACCCGCGGTGCCGGACATCCCCGGGCTCCCGCGGGTCGCCGACGCGGCGGGCCTCGCCGCCTACGAGCCGCTCGACTTCATCGACGTGTGCACGCCCACCGCGTCGCACCCGGACCTGGTGCTGTGGGGACTCGAGCGCGGCTGGCACGTGCTGTGTGAGAAGCCGGTCGCCACGACCCGGCGCGAGGCCGGCCGGGTCGCGGACGCCGCGCGCCGCGCGGGCCGGGTGGTCATGCCGTGCCACCAGTACCGCTTCAACCCGGCGTGGCGGAAGCTGCGCGAGTGGCTCGACGCGGGCCGGATCGGGCGCTGGCACCTGGCCGAGTTCCGCACCTACCGCGCGCACGCCGACCTCGGCGGCGGCGGCGCGGCCGGCGTCCCGTGGCGCGGGACGCGGGCCGCCGGCGCCGGAGGCGTGCTGCTCGACCACGGCACCCACCTGCTGTACCTGCTCGACGACGTCGCGGGCCCGCCGTCGGGGGTGCGCGCGTGGACCGGCCGCCTGCGTCACCGCGACTACGACGTCGAGGATTCCGCGCAGGTCGTGCTCGAGTACGGGGACGCGCGCGCCGCCACGATCTTCGTCACCTGGGCGGCCCACGCGCGCGAGACCGTGATCCGCTTCTGGGGCGAGCGCGGGACCATCGCGTGGATCGGCGGCGAGCTGACGCTGGACGCTCCCGGCGACGCCGAGCGCATCGACTTCACGGCGGCGCTCGACAAGGCGTCGTACAAGGACTGGTTCACCGGCCTGTTCCGGGAGTTCGCCGACGCCATCGAGCGTGGCGATGGCGAGGGCTACCTGCGCGAGATCACCGCGGTCGCCGACGTGCTCGAGCGGGCCTACGCGGCCGCCGGCAGCGCCAGACCGCCCGCGGTCGGGGTGCGATGAGCCGACGCGCGCAGGTCGCCCTGTTCGTCGTCGGCACCGCCCTGTTCGTTTTTCTCCTCCTGCACCTCGGCCCCGCCCGGCTGCTGCACGACCTGCAGGAGACCGGCTGGATGTTCCTGCCGATCGTCGCGGTGTACGCGGGGGTGTACTCGTGCAACGCGCTGGCCTGCTGGCTGGTGATGGCCGACGAGCCGGGCCGTCCTCCGTACCCGCGCACCTGGATCATCATGGTGTCCGGCTTCGCCCTCAACGCGGTGACGCCGTTCCTGCAGCTGGGCGGCGAGCCGTTCAAGGTGGGCGCCTTCGCGCCCTGGCTGGGACCACGCCGCGCCACGGGCGCGGTGCTCACCTACTACATGCTGAACGCGCTGAGCAACGTGCTCAGCTGGCTGGTGGCGATCCTCGCCGTGCTGCTCCTGTTCCGGCCCGCCGCGCCCGTCGCCCTGGGCCTGGCGGTGGCGGCCGCCGGCCTCGCGCTGCTGTTCCTGTTCGTGTTCTCCCGGCACCGCGAGGGCATCTTCGGCCTCGCCCTCGGCGCGCTCGGGAAGCTGCCGCTGCTCCGCCGGGCCGCGCGCGCGCTCGAGAGCCGGCGCGACACCCTGATGCAGCTCGACGAGCAGATCGCGGGCTTCTACCGCCGCAGCCCGGCCCGCTTCTTCCTGGCGCTGGCCGTCGACTTCGGCGGCCGGTCGGTGGCGATGCTCGAGTACTACCTCATCGCGCGCAGCGTGGGCACGCCCATCGGCTACGTTCAGGCCTTCGTGATGGGCAGCTTCCTCACCCTGAGCCTCAACCTGCTGTTCTTCGTCCCGTACGACTTCGGCTCGCGCGAGGGCAGCACGGGTCTCATCTTCGGGATCCTGGGTCTCCCGTCGTCGCTGGGCATCTACGCCGGCATCGTCACGCGGCTGCGCTGGGCGGTGTGGATCGCGGCGGGACTCGCGCTGCTGTGGGTCTCCGGCGCGGGCCGTCCCCGCAGGGCGGCCGCGACGGAGCCGGAGCAGGCGGCCTAGCGGGCCTCGGCGGCGGCCACCGCCAGATCCGCCACCCGCGGCCTGACCTCGCGAATCAGCTCGTTGCTACGGGTGGGGTGCACGCGGTTCGTGAGCAGGATGACGAACAGGTCCTGCACCGGGTCGATCCAGATCGACGTGCCCGTGAACCCGGTGTGCCCGAAGGCGCGGGGCGACAGCCGCGTCCCGGCGCTCGAGCCCTCGCTCGGCGTGTCCCAGCCGAGCGCGCGGCTCGAGAGCGCCGGGTCCTGCACGCGGGTGAATTCGGCGACCGTGGCCGAGTCGACGAGCCCGCCGGGCGGGTGGAGCTCGACCGTCCCGCGCGGGCGGCGAGTCCGGGCGCGGCGGCTCGAGCTCTCGCCTCGCAGCGTCCGGAGCATCAGCTGCGCGAACTTCACCAGGTCGGGCGCCGTGCCGAACAGCCCGGCGTGCCCCGAGATGCCGCCCATCGACGCGGCGTTCTCGTCGTGCACCTCGCCCACGACCAGGCGGTGCCGGTAGGCGGTGTCCACCTCGGTCGGCGCGATGCGGCTCCGCCAGCCGGCCGGCGGCAGGTAGCGGGTGTCGCGCATGGCCAGCGGCCGGAAGAGGTGGATCCGGAGATAGCGGTCGAGGCGCTCGCCCGAGACGTCCTCCACGATCTGGGTCATGACCATCGCGCCGAGGTCCGAGTACACCATCGCCGTGCCGGGCGGGTGCTCCAGCGGCTCGGCGTCGACCAGCGTGAACATCTCGGCGCGCGAGTGGACGCGCGGCCAGAACGGCTTCCAGGCAGGCAGCCCCGAGCTGTGGGTCAGCAGCTGCCGGACGGTCACGGCGCTGTCATGGAACGCGGGCACGTAGCGCACGGCGGGCGTGTCGAGCCCGACCTTGCCCTCCGCGACGAGCTGCATCATCGCAGTGGTGAGACCGACGACCTTGGTGAGCGACGCGAGGTCGTAGACCGTCCGCGTGGTGACCCGCCGGCCGTGCTCGTAGTCGAGGCGGCCGAACGCCTGCAGGAACAGCACGGTCTCGTGGCGACCGACCGCCACGACGGCGCCGGGGAAGGCCCGGCGCGCCACGCTCGAGTCGACGTAGCGCTGCAGCGCTGCCCAGGTCGTGTCCTGCGTCGTGGCCATCAGGGAAGCCGCGAGGAGCAGCGGGCTCACGGAGCGGCGCCGCCGGTGCGCGGCTCGGGCGCCGCCGCGCCGCGCGGCAGGCCGCTCCCGGCCGGGTAGGCGGGCGGCAGCGAGACCGGGAGCCGGCCCGTGACCGGCGCGAGGCCGAGCAGGGCGCGCGCCACCGCGCGCTCGATCGGGTCGGTGTCGCTCCAGGCGGCCACGAAGCTGCTCACCGGCAGGATCTCGCCGAGCACGTAGGGGCTGCCGAGGGACACGGCCACCACGGCCGCGCCGCCCGTGGCCAGCTGCGAGATCAGGGCGGCGACGCCGTCCGGGATGTCCACCGCGTCGGGATGCCAGGCCGTCGGTCGCGAGGCGGCGAG
>DASPTN010000019.1:0-5866 GCA_035623395.1 Gemmatimonadales bacterium
AGAAGGCGCACAACCTGCGCGAGAAGGCGCTCGAGGTCAGCCGCCTGGCCGAGGCGCTGGTCGCCCTCGACGACCGCCCGGAGCCGGAGTTCGAGACCGAGTTCGAGGAGCCGGCGCTCCTGACGCTCGGCCTCTGCTACCGCCAGGACGGCCGCTTCGCCGGCGGCGCGTATCACCCGGTGCTGAAGCGGGTCGAGAGCTTCCTGCCGCACAAGCTCTCCCGGACACTGGCGATGCGCCGCGGGCGCGCCGACAAGCTGCTCAAGCTCGACGGCGCGGTGAACGACGCGGTGAAGGCGCTCAAGGCGCGCGGGTTCGAGAGCCCCTACCTCAAGGCGTTCGTCGTGGCGCGCATCAACCCGCTGCGGTTCAAGCGCGGAGCCAAGGCCGAGTTCGACGAGACGGTCGACCGGATGCTCGAGTCCGCGCTCAGGTTCGACCCATCCAAGATCAAGGCCGACCAGCTGGCGAGCGCCGGCGGTTCGCCGGAGGAGTGACCGTGACGCAGATCCGCAGGATCCCGACCGTCCTCGCCCTCGCCGCCGCGCTGGCGGCCGCGGCGTGCCAGAAGCCGAAGCCGGAAGCCGCGGCCGGCGCGCCGGCGGCCCAGGCCGCCCAGCCGGGCCAGGGCGACTCGCTGCCGGTGGTCGTGCTCGAGACGACCAAGGGCCGGATCGTGATGCAGCTCGATCGGAAGAAGGCGCCCCAGACGGTGGAGAACATCCTCGCTCACGTGAACGCCCACTTCTACGACGGGCTGGTGTTCCACCGCGTCGTGCGGGGCTTCGTGATCCAGGCCGGCGAGCTGACGTCCGCGGGGATGGTCAAGCAGTCGAGCGCGCCGCCGGTGCCCAACGAGGCCGACAACGGGCTCAGGAACGTGCGCGGCAGCGTGGCGCTGGCCCGGATGCCCGACCCGCAGAGCGGCGGGGTCCAGTTCTACGTCAACGTGGTGAACAACCCGGCGCTGGACTTCAAGGACTCGACCGCCGCGGGCTTCGGCTACTGCGTGTTCGGCAAGGTGACCCAGGGGATGGACGTGGTGGACCGCATCTCGGTCGTCCCGACCACCCGCCAGGGCGAGTTCCAGGAGCTGCCGGTGGAGCCGGTGGTGATTAGCCGGGCGTATGTGCAGGAGACGAAATGAGGCCCTGCTGTGAGACGTGAGGCGTGAGAGGTGAGACGTTCAAGTGAGAGGTGAGAAGCGAGAGGCGTGAGAGGCGAGCCTCTCACGTCTCACTTGAGCGTCTCACTTCTCACCTCTCATTTCTCACGATCGATCACCGTCACACTTCTCTGCGCCGCCGGCACGATGATCAGGTCCAGCACGTTCACGTGCTCCGGCAGGTTCACGACGTAGGCCACCGCATCCGCCACGTCCTCCGGCGCCAGCGGCTTGAACCCCTCGTAGATCTGCTTCGCCCGGGCTGCGTCGCCGTCGAAGCGCACCAGGGCGAATTCCGTCTGCACGTGGCCGGGGTCCACGCTCGAGACCCGCACCCGCGTCCCGGCCACGTCGAGGTTCATCCCCTCGGTGAGCGCCTTCACCCCGAATTTGGTCGCGTTGTAGACGTTGCCGCCCTGGTAGACCTGGTGGCCCGCCGTACTCCCGATGTTCACCACGTGGCCGGTGCCCCGCTTCACCATCAGCGGCAGCACCGCGCGCGACACGTTGAGCAGGCCCTTGAGGTTGGTGTCGATCATCCGGTCCCAGTGGTCCGGATCGCCCTCGTGCAGCTTGGCCAGCCCGGCGGCGAGCCCCGCGTTGTTGAGCAGGATGTCGGGCACCCGCCCCGCGGCCGCCAGCACGGCCACCGCCCGGTCGACGGCCGCACGGTCGCGCACGTCCACCGCGGCGACCTCCACGCGGACGCGGTGCGCCTGCTCCAGCTCCGCCGCCGTGCGCTCCAGGCGGTCCCGGCGCCGGGCCCACAGGACGAGGTGCGCGCCGTCGGCCGCGAAACGGCGCGCGCAGGAAAGGCCGATGCCCGAGCTGGCGCCGGTGATGAGCGCGAGCTTGCCGCTGATCCGTGTCATGGATTCAAAGGTACCGCGACGCCACCCGTGACGCCGTCCCGAGGAGCGCGGCCGCTGCGAAGGCCGCACCCGCCGCGTGCCGTCACACCCTGCGCGGGCCTTCCCTGCCGCTCACAGCCCGCCGAACCACGGATACCCCTGATCCTCCCAGTACCCGCCCGGCCTGGTGTCGGTGAACTCCACCGCGAGCAGGTACTTGGTGTTCTTGTAGCCGAGCTTGGTGGGCGAGTAGAGCCTGAGGGGCGCCCCGTGGTCCGGCATCAGCGGGCGGTCGTTGTAGGCGTAGGCGAGGATCGTCTGCGGATGCATCGCCGAGGCCATGTCCCACCCGTTGCTGTACCCGCTGTCGAACGAGCGGAACATCACGTACTGCGCCGCGGGCAGCGGCTCGACCAGCTCGGCGATCGCGCGGAACGGCGCGCCGGCCCAGGTCGCGATGGCGGTCCATCCCTCCACGCAGTGGTGCTTGACCGTGTACGAGAGCCGCGGCAGCGCCGCGATCCGCTCGAGCGAGAGCGAGACGGGCTTGCGCACCAGGCCGCCGACCCGGAGCCGCCACGCCGAGGGATCGGCGAGCGCCGGCATCGCGTCGCTGACGTAGTACGCTGGGAACTCGGCGTCCGTCGTGCGACGCGTCACCGGGTACTCGCGCGCGAGCCGAGAGCGCGAGAACAGCCGCGCGCTCACCCAGTCGTTCACGCCCGACCACGCCAGGAGGCCGGGCCGGATCGCCCGGCCGCCGTCCCAGCCGCAGGCGACGCCGAGGGCCGACGCGCCTGCCGCGGCCGCGCCGAGCAGGAACCGCCGCCGGTCGAGATCAGTCATGGCTCGGGAACCTCCCGCGGTACCAGCCGGTGATCATGGCCCGGAGCGAGGCCGGGTCCACCGCGAAGACCAGCACGACGTGCACGACGATGAAGGCGGCGAACAGCCACACCGCCACGAAGTGCCAGTAGCGCGCCAGCTCGTACCCGCCGAACAGCGACGTGAGCCAGGACAGCTGCACCGGCTTCCAGATCGAGAGGCCGCTCAGGACCGACACCACGCCGAGCAGCACGATGAAGCTGTACGCCCCCTTCTGCAGCGCGTTGTGCTTGCCCTGCGGCGGGTGCTCCCGCCTGAGGTGCAGGTAGTACTTCTGCATCTCGACGGCCGGCCGGACGTCGCGCGGGCGGAACAGCAGCGGCCGCCACTCACCGGAGAACAGCAGGTAGCCAAGGTAGACGAGACCGTTCAGCACCAGGGGCCACATCAGGAAGAAGTGCCAGTTGAGCCCGCCCGCGAGCCAGCCGCCGAGCCGCGCCCAGCGGGGTACCGGGTGCATGTCCAGCGGGTTGGGAAGCGGAAGCCGCGTGCCCCGGATGCCGAACCGCTGGTACGCGTTGTAGACCTGGAGCCCGCTCGCCATCATGCCGACGAGTACCACCGTGTTGACCCAGTGCGTCAGGCGGACGATCCAGTGATGGCGTCGGACCGCGGTCGGGGGCGCGACCGATTCCGGCTCCCGCGCCGGCGGCGGCACGGCCGCCTGGGCTGCGGCCGCAGGCGCCGACTCCGTCTCGGCGGCTGGAACCGGGCCCGCGCCCGCCGGCGACGCCGACTCCGCTCCGGCTTCCGGCACCGGCGCCACACCCGCGGCCGGCGACTCGGCCTCGTGGCACGGCGCGGCCTCGTCGTCGAGCGCGGCCGCGGCGGGCGGCGCCGGCGGCTGTGCCGGCTCGGGCCGCGGGGCCTCACCGCCGGGTACCGCTTCCCCCGCCACGTTCGGCGTGGCCGCGCCGCCGTCGGGCGGCTCGGGCGCGTCGGGGACCTTCCGCTCGTCCTGCATGGGGTCGGCGGGTAGATAAGCCGGCCGCCGCCGCAACTCAAGGGTGCGCCCGGGGTTCCGCGAGCCGCGCGCCTTGCGTCCGACTTCCGGGTGCGCGAACATCGGGAGCGACCAACCGGTTCCATGGCCGCCGCCGACGGAGGTAAGGGCATGCACAAGCTCGACGCCGTGGTGCCGCTGGCGCTGGTCGCGGCGCTGGCGGGCGCCGCGCCGACGGCTGGCGGCGCCGACCTCGCCCGCGTCGTCCTGGCGCTCGCGGCGATTCTCGCCGCCGCCAAGCTCGCCGGCGACCTCGCCGAGCGCATCGGCCAGCCCGCGGTGCTGGGCGAGCTGGTCGTCGGCGTGCTGCTCGGCAATCTGGACCTCGTCGGGGTCCCCTGGTTCCGTGCGCTCACCGGCGACCCGTCGCTCAACGTGCTCGCGCAGCTCGGCGTGCTGATCCTGCTGTTCGACGTGGGCCTCGAGTCCACGGTGCGCGAGATGCTGAAGGTCGGGGCCTCCGCGACCCTGGTCGCGGTCCTGGGTGTCGCGACGCCGTTCGCGCTCGGCTGGGGCGTGGGTGCGGTGGTGCTGCCGCAGCACAGTCCGTACGCGCACGCGTTCCTGGGCGCCACGCTCACGGCGACCAGCGTCGGCATCACGGCCCGGGTCCTCAAGGATCTCGGCAAGGCGAACCTGCTGGAGGCGCGCATCATCCTCGGCGCGGCCGTCATCGACGACGTGCTCGGCCTGGTGATCCTGGCGGTGGTCGCGGGCGTCATCTCGGCCGCCGCGCACGGCGCGACCCTGTCCTACGGCGCCACCGGCCTCGTCGTGCTGAAGGCGGCGGCGTTCCTCGTGGTCGCGCTCGGGCTCGGCGTGGCGCTGACGCCGCGCCTGTTCCGGCAGGCGGCCCGGCTGCGCGGGCGCGGCGTGCTGCTCGCGACGGCGCTGGTGCTGTGCTTCGTGCTCGCCTACCTCGCCTCGGCCATCGGCCTCGCTCCGATCGTGGGCGCCTACGCCGCCGGCCTGATCCTCGAGGACCTGCACTGGCGCGAGTTCGAGCGGCACGGCGAGCAGCGGCTCCAGACCCTGGTGGCGCCGATCGCTTCCTTCCTGGTGCCGGTGTTCTTCGTGATGATGGGGATGCGGGTCGAGCTGGCGACGCTCGGGCAGCCGGGCGTGCTGCTGCTGGCGGCCCTGCTCACGGCGGCCGCGATCCTGGGCAAGCAGGCGTGCGCCCTCGGCGCCCGGGGGCCCGGCGTGGACCGGCTCTCGGTCGGGCTCGGGATGATCCCGCGCGGCGAGGTCGGGCTGATCTTCGCCAGCATCGGCCTCGGCCTGGTGCTGCACGGCGAGCGCATCGTGGACGGCGCCGTGTACTCGGCGGTTGTGATCATGGTGATCGTGACCACGCTGGTGACGCCGCCCGCGCTGAAATGGAGCCTGGGGCGCGGCGCCCGTGCCCGGATCTCGGACGGCGGCGGCTGAGCGGGCGAAGCCCCGCCACCGGGGCCGGGCGGCGAGGCTTCGTCGGCATTGAACGCGGAGCCGCGCGGGCGTCGCGCTAGCGGATGCCCCGCGTCACCACGAAGTCGTCGCGGCGGTTCTTCGCCCAGGCATCCTCGTCGTGGCCACCGTCCAGCGGACGCTCCTTGCCGTAGGAGATGATGGTGATGCGGGCGTCGGCGACGCCGTGCGCCGTGAGCCACCGCTTGGCCGCCGCGGCACGCCGCTCGCCGAGCGCCATGTTGTACTCGTCCGAGCCGCGCTCGTCGCAGTTGCCGGCGATCTGGACCGCGAGCCGCGGATGGGCCTGCAGGATGCCCAGCTTCCGCTGCAGCAGCTCGACGTCACCGGGTTGGAGGTCCGCCTTGTTGTAGTCGAAGTGCACCCGCTCGGCCATCGTCGCGGCGTCGGCCTCGTTGAGTTCCGTGGTCATCGCGTTCTTCGCCGAATCCACCGTCTCGCGCATCGCCTCGGCCCGCACCGAATCCTCGTGCGCCGCCAGCGCCGCGAGCG
>DASPTN010000020.1:0-3561 GCA_035623395.1 Gemmatimonadales bacterium
CCTCGTCCAGCAGCTGCTTCTCCTCGACGTCCTGCTGGCCCGGGTCGATCACCACGTAGTTGGTGTAGTAGATGACCCGCTCCAGGTTGCGGAGCGTGATGTCGAGCAGGTTCGCCATCGGGCTCGGCAGCGTCTTGAAGAACCAGATGTGCGCCACCGGCACCGCCAGCTCGATGTGCCCCATCCGCTCGCGCCGCACCTTCGACAGCGTGACTTCGACGCCGCAGCGGTCGCAGATCACGCCGCGGTAGCGGATCCGCTTGTACTTCCCGCAGTGGCACTCCCAGTCCTTCACCGGGCCGAAGATGCGCTCGCAGAACAGCCCGTCCCGCTCCGGCTTGAAGGAGCGGTAGTTGATCGTCTCGGGCTTGGTGACCTCTCCCCACGACCACCAGGTGCGCTGGCCCTGCATCTCGAGCCGCTCGCGCTCCTTGGGGTCCTTCGGACCCCGGATCTCCTCCGGGGAGGCGATCCGCACCTGGATGAAGTCGAAGCTGGACCCGGTCCGCTCGCGCGGGCTGCGGAAGTCGATCATCGGCTACTCCTCACCGTCTTCGGTGGTGCCCAGCATCACGCGGATGCCGAGCGCCTGCAATTCCTTCACGAGGACGTTGAACGACTCGGGGATGCCGGGCTCGGGCAGGTTCTGGCCCTTCACGATCGCCTCGTACACCCGGCTGCGGCCGTTCACGTCGTCGGACTTGACCGTCAGGATCTCCTGCAGCGTGTGGGCGGCGCCGTAGGCCTCGAGCGCCCACACCTCCATCTCGCCGAACCGCTGGCCGCCGAACTGCGCCTTGCCGGCGAGCGGCTGCTGCGTCACCAGCGAGTACGGCCCGATCGAGCGGGCGTGGATCTTGTCGTCCACGAGGTGCGACAGCTTCATCATGTAGATCGAGCCGACCGTCACCTCGCTCTGGAACGGCTGGCCGCTGCGGCCGTCCCTGAGCCGCACCTTCCCGGTGGGCGTCAGCTCGGCCAGCCTGAGCAGCTCGCGCACCGCCGCGTCGAGGTCCGCGTCGGCCTTCTTGCCGAGCATCCCGGCGAGCGCCGCGTGGCCGGCCACCTCCAGCGCCGCCTCGGGCGTGCCGTGCTTGCCCTCCTGCGCCTCGACCGCCTTGAGCCCCTTCTTCAGCTCCGACTTCTGGGCCTTGGTGATCTCCTCGTCGTCGAGCAGCCGCTTCTGCACCTCGGCCTCGGCCTTCCAGTGCGCCAGCTCGCGCTCGCCCAGCTCCTGCGCGGCGGCGGCGAGGAAGTCGCGCACGCCGTGGTAGCGGTCGCGCGTCTCCTGGCTCGCGGCGCGGTGGCCGAGGTGGCTGAGCCGGATCGCGGTGAGATCCGGGCGGTCGCCGTTCTGGCTCGGGATGTTGTGCAGGTCGGCCAGCAGCTGGCGGACCTGGTCGGGCCCGAGCTCCGGCGGCCGCGCGGCGAGGTTCAGGGCCTGCGCCGCCCACTGCAGCCCGGCCAGCCTGAGCAGCAGGCCGATCTCGTTCTCGTTGGCCCCCTGGAACACCGGCGTCTTGGCGGCGAAGCCGAGCAGGCCGGCGCACCAGCCGAGGTGCGTCTCCAGGATCTGGCCCACGTTCATCCGGCTCGGCACGCCGAGCGGGTTGAGGACGATGTCCACCGGGCGGCCGTCGGGGAGGAACGGCATGTCCTCCTCCGGCACGATGCGCGCGATGATGCCCTTGTTCCCGTGGCGGCCGGCCATCTTGTCGCCCACCGAGATCTTGCGCTTCTCGGCGACGTAGACCTTCACCAGCTGGATCACGCCGGGCGGCAGCTCGTCGGGCTGGAGGATATTGTCGATCTGCCCTTCGGCCTTCTCCTCCAACTTGGCCCGCTCGGCGGTGGCCGCGTCGATGATCTGGCGGATTCGCTCGTTGGCGGCCTTGGAGGCGACCCGCAGCGTCTTGAGGTCCACGTCGGCGAGGTTGATGCCCTCGAGCACCGGCTTGGTGAGCTTGGTGCTGGCCGCGAGGTACTCCTCGACCGTGCCCGCCTTGAGGCACAGGGCGATCTCCTGCCCCAGCAGCTCGTGCAGCAGGTCCTCGTGCAGCGCCGCGGTGACCCGCGCCTTCTCCTCCGCCTCGAGCCGGCGCACCTCGCCGATCCGCTCGCCGCGGTCCTTCTCGACCACCTGGTCCTCGACGCGCGAGAAGATCTTCACGTCGATGACCACGCCTTCCATCCCCGGCGGCACCTTGAGCGAGGAGTCCTTCACGTCCTTGGCCTTCTCGCCGAAGATCGCGGTCAGCAGCTTCTCCTCCGGCGACAGTTCGGTCTCGCCCTTGGGCGTGATCTTGCCGACCAGGATGTCGCCCGGCTTGACATGCGCGCCGATGCGGACGATGCCCCGCTCGTCGAGGTCCACCAGCGACTCCTCGGCGACGTTCGGGATCTCGCGGGTGATCTCCTCCTGGCCGCGCTTGGTGTCGCGGACGTGCAGCTCCAGCTCCTGGATGTGGATGGACGAGTACACGTCCTCCTTGACCAGGCGCTCCGAGAGCACGATGGCGTCCTCGAAGTTGTGCCCGTACCACGGCATGAACGCGACCAGCACGTTGGCGCCGAGCGCCAGCTCGCCGCGGTCGGTGCCGGCGCCGTCGGCGATCACCTGCCCCGCCGCGACCTGCTGGCCCTGCTGCACCAGCGGCCGCTGGTTGATGGCGGTGTCCTGGTTGGTGCGCCAGAACTTCTTCAGCCGGTACCGGTCGTGCTGGGTGAGCCGCGCCAGCGGATGCTCGATGCGGCGGCCGCCCTCCGACCCGGTGTCGACGATGATCTCGTCGGCGGTGACCCGCTTCACCACGCCGGCGCGGCGGGCGACGACCACGGCCCCCGAGTCGGCGGCCACCTTGGCCTCGAGCCCGGTGCCCACCAGCGGCGCCTGCGGCGCCAGCAGCGGCACCGACTGGCGCTGCATGTTGGAGCCCATCAGCGCGCGGTTGGCGTCGTCGTGCTCGAGGAACGGGATCAGCGCCGCGGCGATCGACACCAGCTGCTCCGGCGCCACGTCCATGTAGTCCACCCGGTGCGGCTCCAGCATCGGGTAGTCGTCCCGCTTGCGGCACAGCACCATCGAATCGCGGAAGCTGCCGTCCGGGTTCAGGGCCGTGTTGGCCTGCGCCACGGCGAAGTCCTCCTCCTCGGAGGCCGACAGCCAGCGCACCTCGCTGGTGACCTTGCCGTCGCGCACCACCCGCAGCGGCGTCTCGATGAAGCCGAGGTCGTTGACGCGCGCGAAGGTCGAGAGGCTGGTGATGAGGCCGATGTTCGGGCCTTCCGGCGTCTCGATCGGGCACATCCGGCCGTACTGCGAGTAGTGCACGTCGCGCACCTCGAAGCCGGCGCGCTCGCGCGTCAGCCCGCCGGGCCCGAGCGCCGAGAGGCGGCGCTTGTGGGTCAGCTCGGCCAGCGGGTTGGTCTGGTCCATGAACTGCGACAGCTGCGAGCTGCCGAAGAAGCTCTGGATGACGGCCGAGATCGTGCGCGAGTTCACCAGGTCGGTCGGCGTGATCTGCTCCTGGTCCTGCAGCGACATGCGCTCGCGGATGATCC
>DASPTN010000021.1:0-8866 GCA_035623395.1 Gemmatimonadales bacterium
CACCAGGTCCACCTTGTTCAGGAAGACCACGATGGCCGGCACGTTCACCTGGCGCGCCAGCAGGATGTGCTCGCGGGTCTGCGGCATCGGGCCGTCGACCGCGCTCACCACCAGGATCGCCCCGTCCATCTGCGCCGCGCCGGTGATCATGTTCTTCACGTAGTCGGCGTGACCCGGGCAGTCCACGTGCGCGTAGTGCCGCTTGGCGGTGCTGTACTCGACGTGGCTGGTGGCGATGGTGAGGATCTTCGTCGCGTCGCGCCGGCCCTGCGACTCCGAGGCCTTGGCGACCTCGTCGTACGACACGTACTTGGCCAGCCCCTGCATCTCGGCCACCTTGGTGATGGCCGCGGTGAGAGTGGTCTTCCCGTGGTCCACGTGTCCGATCGTGCCCACGTTCACGTGCGGCTTGGTCCGCTCGAACTTCGCCTTGGCCATGGTCGTTAACCCTTCATCTTGGTGATGATTTCGTCCGCCTTCGACTTCGGGACTTCCTCGTAGTGCGAGAACTGCATGGAATACACGGCCCGGCCCTGGCTCATCGAGCGCAGGGCCGTGGAATAGCCGAACATCTCCGCCAGCGGGACCGAGGCGCCGATGACGTGCGCGTCGGCGCGCTGCGTCATGCCCCCGATGCGGCCGCGGCGGCTCGACAGGTCGCCCATCACGTCGCCCAGGTACTCCCCGGGCACCACGACCTCCACGTCCATCACCGGCTCGAGCAGCACGGGCCTGGCCTGGCGCGCGGCCTCCTTGAACGCCATCGAGCCCGCGATCTTGAACGCCATCTCGCTCGAGTCCACGTCGTGGTACGAGCCGTCCACCAGCTCCACCTTCACGTCCACCACCGGGTAGCCCGCCAGCACGCCGTTCTCCAGCGCCTCCGTGATCCCCTGCTCGACCGGGCGGATGAACTCCCGCGGGATCACGCCGCCCACGATCTTGTCCTCGAACACGAAGCCCGCGCCCTTCTCGGCCGGCTCGAGGTTGATCACCACGTGGCCGTACTGGCCGTGGCCGCCGGTCTGCCGCACGAACCGCCCCTCGACGTCGCTGACCCGGTTGCGGATCGTCTCGCGGTACGCCACCTGCGGCCGGCCGACGTTGGCGTCCACCTTGAACTCGCGCATCATCCGGTCGACGATGATCTCGAGGTGCAGCTCGCCCATCCCGGAGATGATCGTCTGCGCCGTCTCCTGGTCCACGTGCACGCGGAAGGTCGGGTCCTCCTCCGCCAGCTTCTGCAGCGCGGTGCCCAGCTTGTCCTGGTCGGCCTTGGTCTTCGGCTCGATCGCGACGTCGATCACCGGCTCGGGGAACCGCATCGCCTCGAGGATGATCGGCTCGTCCGGGTTGGCGAGCGTGTCGCCGGTCTTGGTGTCCCGGAGGCCGATGACCGCCGCGATGTCGCCGGCGCGGATCTCCTCGATCTCCTCGCGCTTGTTGGCGTGCATCTGCAGCAGCCGGCCCACCCGCTCCTTGCGATCGCGCACCGGGTTGTAGATGTAGGAGCCGGACTCCAGCACCCCCGAGTACACCCGGATGAACGTCAGCTTCCCGACGAACGGGTCGGTCATGATCTTGAACGCCAGCGCCGCGAACGGGGCGTCGTCCTTGGCCTCGCGGCACTCGTGCGACTCGCTGTGCGACGGCAGGTGCCCCTGCACCGGCGGGATGTCCACCGGGCTCGGCAGGTAGTCCACCAGCCCGTCCAGCAGCGGCTGGACGCCCTTGTTCTTGGCGGCCGCGCCGCAGAAGATCGGCACCAGCGACTGGGTGACGGTGGCCTTGCGGATCGCCCGGCGCACGTCGGCGTCCGACAGGTCGTGCGTCCCCAGGTATTTCTCCAGCAGCTCGTCGTCCGACTCCACCGCGGCCTCGATCAGCTCGCGGCGCAGCGTCTCCACCCGCTCCTTCATCGACGCCGGCACCGGCCCCTCGACGTACCGCTGGCCGAGCGACTTCTCGTCGTACACGATCTCGACCCGCCGCACCACGTCGATCACGCCGGTGAACAGGTCGCCGGCCCCGAGCGGGATCTGCACCGGGAACGCCTTGGCGCCCAGCCGCTGGCGGATCTCCGTCACCACATTGTCGAAGTCGGCGCCGGTGCGGTCCATCTTGTTCACGAAGGCGATGCGCGGCACGCGGTAGCGGTCCGCCTGGCGCCACACCGTCTCCGACTGCGGCTCGACGCCGCCCACCGCGCAGAACACGGCGATGGCGCCGTCCAGCACCCGCAGCGACCGCTCGACCTCCACCGTGAAGTCCACGTGCCCGGGCGTGTCGATGATGTTCACCTGGTACAGCTGCCCGTCGCGCTTCCACTCGGTCGTGGTCGCGGCCGACGTGATGGTGATGCCCCGCTCCTGCTCCTGCTCCATCCAGTCCATCGTGGCCGTACCGTCGTCCACCTCACCCAGCTTGTAGGTGCGGCCCGTGTAATAGAGGATGCGCTCGGTCGTGGTCGTCTTCCCGGCATCGATGTGCGCCATGATGCCGATGTTCCGCACGCGCTCGAGTGGTGTGTTCCGCGCCATAGACTCCCGACGTCTGGTCAAGAAAAACGCGGGGCGACCGTTCGCGCATCGTGCGCAGGTCTCGCTCCGCCGTCGTCCGAACGTTCCGGACGGGGACCGCTTGTGCCAGCGGCCCTATCTTGTTCGCGCTAAGGGTTTACCACCGGTAATGGGCGAACGCCTTGTTGGCCTCGGCCATCCGGTGCGTGTCTTCCTTCTTCTTGATCGTGTTGCCTTCGCCCTTCGACGCCGACACCAGCTCGTTCGCCAGCCGGTCGGACATCGTCTTCTCGCCCCGCGAGCGGCTGTAGTCGATCAGCCACCGCATCGCGAGCGCGGTGCGCCGCTCCGGCCGCACCTCCACCGGGACCTGGTAGGTCGCGCCGCCCACGCGGCGGCTCTTCACCTCGACCACCGGCTTGGCGTTGCTCAGCGCCTGCTTGAACACGTTCACGCCGGGCTGCCCGGTGCGCTGCTCGATCAGGTCCATCGCCGAGTAGAAGATCGACTCGGCCACCGACTTCTTGCCGCGCCGCATCAGGTTGCAGATGAACTTCGACACGGTCTGGCTGTCGTAACGCGGGTCCGCCGGGACCGTGCGCCGGGTCGTCCGCGGCCGCCGGCTCACTTGGCCGCCTTCGGCGCCTTGGCCCCGTACTTCGAGCGGCTCTTCTTCCGCTCGCCGACGCCCGCCGCGTCCAGCGTCCCCCGGATGATGTGGTAGCGCACCCCCGGCAGGTCCTTCACCCGGCCGCCCCGGATCAGGACGATCGAGTGCTCCTGCAGGTTGTGGCCTTCACCGGGGATGTACGCCGTGACTTCGAAGCCATTGGTCAAGCGGACGCGGGCGACCTTGCGGAGCGCGGAGTTCGGCTTCTTCGGCGTGGTCGTGTACACCCGCGTGCACACCCCGCGCTTCTGCGGGTTTCCCCGGAGCGCGGGCGCCTTCTCCTTCGATTCCACCGATCGCCGGCCCGCCCGGACCAGCTGATTGATCGTCGGCATAGCCCCCAGCACACAGCACAAGAATAAACGGGCGGCCCACTTCGGCCGCAGACATGAAAAGGTAGCCGCACGGCGAAGAAGGGTCAAGGGAGCACGCTCACGCTCGCTGGCCCGTCCCACACCCCACCTGGCCGGCGCCGCACCTCCGCCGCTCGCCCAGGTCTGCCCCCCCCGACGCGAGAGCCCCACCCCGGAGACCGGGATGGGGCTCGTCGCCGCTCCGGTGAGACGGCCGCTACCGCAGCCGGCGGAGCTCCACCCGCATGTTCTGCAGGCGCCCGGCACGCGTGCGGTTGGTGGCGATGGGGTTCCGGGAGCCCATCCCGACCGCGGTGAGACTCGAGGCCGGGACGCCCAGGCTCGTCAGGTACAGCTCCACGGCCTCGGCCCGCTGCTGCGAGAGCCGGCGGTTCTTGGCCGCGTTCCCCATGGCGCTGGTGTAGCCGGACAGCTGCCAGCGCGAGCCGGGAATGGCCCTGATCGCGTCGGCCACCGGCTTGAGGGCCTCGCGCGCCGCGGGCTGCAGGGCCACGCTGTTGGGCCGGAAGTTGACGCCCCTCAGCACCATCGATGCGTTGACCGGGGGCAGCGCGAGACCCGACGGCCCCGCCGCCACTCCCGGCGCGGGCGCCCGCCTCGCCCCCACCACGGTCACCGTGGCGCTCCCGCTCCGGCCGTCCACGGCCGCCGTCACGTGCGCCGTCCCCCCGGACACGCCCGTCACCAGCCCCGAGCTGCTGACCATCACCACGGCCGCGGCGTCGCTCGTCCAGCTGAACGCCTTGCCGGCGATCGGCCGGCCGTTGGCGTCCAGCGCCTGCGCCGCCAGCTGCGTCGCGGCGCCGACGCCCGCGACCTGCGCCGCGAGCGGCGCGACCGCCACCGACGCCGTGACCTGCGCGACCGAGACGTTCACCGTCGCGCTCCTGCCGGCCGATGTCGCCGTGATCCGGGCCGCGCCGTTGCCGACGGCCGTCACGAGGCCCGCGCCGTCCACCGTCGCCACCCGGGTGTCGCTGCTCGCCCAGGTGAACGGCGCGCCGCCGATCGCGCCGCCGCTGGCGTCGCGCGCGGTCGCGGTGAGCGCCTGCGTCGCCCCGAGGGCGTTGAACCGCACCGCCCCCTGGGCGATCGCCACCGAGCTGGGCGCGAAGACGACCGTCACTTCCGCGGTCCCCGTGACGCCGCCGCTCGTGGCGCGGATCGTCGCGACGCCCTCGCGCATCGCGGTCACCACGCCCGTGGACGACACCGTGACCGCCTGGTCACCGGTGCTCCAGCGGACCGCCGCGCCTGCCATCGGGTTGCCGCTCTGGTCGAGCACCGCGGCCGCGAACTGCTGCGACTGGCCTGCGGCCGTCAGCGTGAACGTACCCGGCGTGACGTTCACCGAGCCCGCCACCGCGCGGTGGCCGCCGCCCAGGAACCAGGAGAATCCGACCGTGCCGGTGCCGGTGAACAGCGGGAAGGGCGGCGTGGAGTCGTGCTCGACCTGCTCGCGGACCTCGATGCGCAGCGCCATCCGGTCGCTCAGCATGCGGCGCAGGCCGACGCCCACGTTGCCGCCGTACCGGCCGGTGAACCGCCAGTGCCCGGCCGAGGCTCCCGTCGTGCTCCACATCACGCTCGTCACGCCGGCGCCCAGCGTCACGAACGGGCTCGTCGCGGCGTCGAGGTTCGGCGTCCACGTGATCGCCACGAGCGGCTGGACCAGGGTCGCCGGACTGCTGTAGGCGACGCCGGCGCCGACGCTCAGGTTCCACATGCTGCTGAGGTTGTAGCCCAGCCGGAGGACGCCGCCGGGCGCGACCTTGCCCGCCCCGGCCAGGCCCGCCATGCAGCACGTGACCTGGTTGTCCAGGTAGGTCGCGCCGACGCCCACGCTCAGCTCCCAGGTCCCCTCGCGACGCGGCCCGAACGACGACGCCGGCTGCTGAGCTGCCGCAAGGGCCGGCACCAGAACGCCCAGCGCCAGCGCCCCCCTCACGAATCGGTCGCGCATCTGATCTCCCCAGCTAGAGCGGCCTTCCGGCCGATGGCACCTCACGTATGCCAATACCAATACCGACGCTGGGCGCCTTGCGCCAGAGAGGGGAGCGGGTTGGCGGGACTCGCGCCGGGCGAACGCCGGCCTGCCGACGACCGCGGTGGGGCCACGCGAGGCGCCGGCGCAACAGGGCCGGCCCCACCTAACGCCGGAATGACGCCCGCAGATTAGCGTTGGTGACCATGACGACCTGCGCCCACCTCCGTTCCCCGGCGCCCGTCGGCGCCCTCGGGTCGCTGGCCTGCGTTCTGCTCGCGGCCTGCGCGCCCAATGCTCCCGCCCCGGGTCCCGCCGTCGTGCCCGCCGTCCAGTTCGTCGAAGGACCGGCGCCGGAGCCGACCCAGGCGCCGGACGGGCCCTGCTTCGCCACGCTCCCCGACAGCCTGCTCACCGTCCGCGACACGGTGTACCTGCACGCCCTCATCCTCGACCCCACGGCGCGCGCCCTGCTGGTCCAGGCGGACCTGCTGGCGCAGCGCGTCGCGTACCGACTCCGGCGCCTGCTCGGCGGCCGACTCGACTCGCTGCCCGCCGGCGAGCCCGCCGTCACCTGGCGCACCGCGCTCGGCGGCAACCTGAGGGTGAAGGCGCAGCGCGACGGGGGCGCGACGTGGCAGGAGCTGCTGCCGATGCCTTTCCCGGATACGGTCGGGACGCGGCTGCTGGCCCGGGCGGTGGACTCGGTCGTCGCCCACGGCGAGATGGTGGCCTGGCCGCCGGAGGTGAAGCGGGACTTCGTGGAAATCCGGCTCGCCCTGGCGCACTCCGCCGAGCCCTCGTTCGCCCAGGCGATCGGTGCCGGCTTCCCGGCGTTCCTGCTGCGGCGGCCGGCGCAGGAGCCGCCGCAGCTGCTCGCGCACCCGCCGGTTCACTACCCGGAGGAGATGCGCCGAGCGGGCATCGAAGGGCACCTGGTGGTGCGGGTGATCATCGACGCGCAGGGAAGACCGGAGCCCGGCAGCATCCAGTTCGTCTGGCCGCAGGGCCGCCCGAGGCCGTCGGGCCAGGAGCTGGCCGAGTACCTGGAGTTCGCCGAGGTCTCGCGCGACGTGGTGCTCGGATCACGCTACGAGCCGGGGCGACTCGGCGGATGCCCGCTGCGCACGCGCGTGGAGATTCCGCTCAACTACACGGTCGAACTCCGCCCGACCTGAGTTGTCGACGCCGGCGCGCGCGCCGCCCGCGCGGCCGGGACCTCCGACGCGGGGCTGCCCCGGCCCGTCCGGCGCCGCTAGGTTGAGCGGGCCATGACGCCGCACGGCTCGCCTCCCGCGCCCGACCCGTTCGATCCCTCGACCGACGACGTGCGGGCCATCGGCGAGGCCGCCGTGGCGTGGATCGCCAGGCACTACGGCGAGCTGCGCCGGCTCCCCGTCATCCCCGACATCACGCCCGCCGAGTCGTTCGCGCGGTTCGCCGAGCCGCTGCCCGAGCTGCCCACGCCCTGGCCCGCGCTGCTCGAGCGGTTCGAGCGCGAGGTCGTCCCCGCCAGCTTCCACCTGCCGAGCCCGCGGTACTTCGGCCTGATGAATCCGACGCCGCTGCCGATCGCGGTGTTCGCGGAGGCGATGGCGGCCGCCCTCAACCAGAACGTCGGCGCGTGGCACCATGGTCCCGCGGCGACGGGGATCGAGCGGATCGTCGTCCGCTGGCTGTGCGAGCTGGCGGGCTATCCGCCGGGCGCGTTCGGCAGCCTGACGACCGGCGGGTCGCTGGCCAACGCCACGGGGCTCAAGGTCGCGCTCGCGGCCAAGTTCCCGGAGACCACGACGCGCGGCGTGTGGGGCCTGGCCCGGCGCCCGGTGCTCTACGCCTCCTCCGAGGCGCACTTCTCCATCGCCAAGAGCGCGAACATCCTGGGCCTCGGCAGCGCCGAGGGCCTGCGGTCGGTGCCCGTGGACCGCCGGTCGCGGCTCGACGTGGCGGCGCTGCGCCGCCTGGTCGCCGGCGACCGCGGGGCGGGGCTCGACCCCTTCTGCGTCGTGGGCATCGCCGGGGTCACCAGCAACGGCGTCATCGATCCGCTGGACGCGATCGCCGACGCGGCGGCCGAGCTGGACCTGTGGTACCACGTGGACGCGGCGTATGCCGCCGGCGGCCTGATGAGCGACGCGCTCCGCCCGCGGTTCACGGGCATCGAGCGGGCCGACTCGATCACGATGGATCCGCACAAGTGGTGGTACATGCCCTACCCGTGCGGGGCGATCCTGACCCGCGACGGCGAGGCGGGGCGGCGCGCCTTCTGGGCCGACGCGGTCTACATCCCGCAGACCGACGACGCGATCGAGCTGCGCGACCACGGCCTGGCGGGCTCCCGCCCGTTCAGCGCGCTCAAGCTGTGGATGGCGATGAAGCTGGTCGGCCGCCGGGCGTACGGGCGGATGGCGGAGGAGCAGGTGCGGCTCACGGAGCGGTTCGTGGCCGAGCTGGCGGGGGGCGGGGACTGGGAGGCGGTGACGCCGGTCGACACGGCCATCGCGGCGGTCCGGTACACGGGGAAGCTGCCGGGCGGCGGCTTCACGCGGGACGCGTTCCAGGACGAGATCGTGCGCCGGGTGCTGGCATCGCGCCGGCACTGGATCTCGCCGACCACGACCGTCGGCACGCGGGCCATCCGGGTGATGGTGATCAGCTACCTGACGCGGTGGGAGCACCTCCGGGAGCTGATCGAGGCGCTCGGGAAGGCGGTCCGGGGGTAGCCGGCCGGCGTGTCGGCGCCCCACGACGAGGGGCCAGCCTCACCGAGGCTGGCCCCTTTCCTTCTTGACGTGGCGACGCGTCCGGCGCGTCCGATCGCTACTCCTCGGACGTGAGGCCCGCCAGCTCCGGCGCCGCGGGGACCGCGGCCGGCTCGGCCGGCGGCGGCGGAGGCTCGAAGCCCTCCGGCGGCTCGACGTCGATCTCGTGGTACCGGTAGATGCCGGTGCCCGCCGGGATCAGGTGCCCGATGATGATGTTCTCCTTGAGCCCGAGCAGGTCGTCGCGCGCGCCCCGGATCGCCGCGTCGGTCAGCACGCGGGTGGTCTCCTGGAAGCTCGCGGCCGAGATGAACGACTGGGTCGTGAGGCTCGCCTTGGTGATCCCGAGGAGCAGCGGCTCCGCGGAGGCGGGCTTGCCGTTCTTGCGGGTGACCCGGGTGTTCTCCTCCCGGAACACGACCTTGTCGACGTGCTCGCCCTCGAGGAACTCGGTGTCGCCCGGGTCCTGGATGCGCACCTTCTGCAGCATCTGCTTGACGATCACGCCGATGTGCTTGTCGTTGATCTTCACGCCCTGGAGCCGGTAGACCTCCTGC
>DASPTN010000022.1:0-20026 GCA_035623395.1 Gemmatimonadales bacterium
GCGGCGGGCCTGCCGATTCTCGAGGGCTACGGCCTCACCGAGACCTCACCGGTCATCTGCGTGAACCTGATGGAGCACCCGCGCATCGGCACGGTCGGACCGCCGATCCACGGCGTCGAGGTGAAGATCGCGCCGGACGGCGAGATCCTGACCCGTGGCCGCCACGTGATGCAGGGCTACTTCAACAAGCCGGAGGCCACCCGCGAGGCACTCGACGCCGAGGGCTGGTTCCACACCGGCGACATCGGCGAGCTGGACGCGGCCGACTGCCTGAGGATCACCGACCGCAAGAAGGACCTCATCGTCACCGCGGGCGGCAAGAACGTGGCCCCGCAGCCCATCGAGCAGATGGTCAAGCACAACAAGTACGTGGGCAACGCCGTGATGCTCGGCGACCGGAGGAAGTTCTGCATCATGCTGGTGGTGCCGAACTTCGACCAGCTGGAGCGCTGGGCCGTCTACAAGCAGCTGGCGTTCGCGAGCCACCGCGGCCTGATCAGGCTCCCCGAGGTCCAGGCCAAGATGGAGCGCGAGGTGATGAAGATGCTGCCCGACCTCGCGAGCCACGAGACGCCGAAGAAGATCCTGCTCCTCGAGCACGACTTCTCGATCGAGAACGGGGATCTCACCCCGACGCTGAAGGTGCGGCGGCGCGTCGTCGAGAAGAAGTACCAGCGCCAGATCGACGCACTGTACGCGGAGACGCCGCCGGCGATGGTGGACTGAGCCCGGTCGCGCCGGCCGTCGTGGCCGGCCGCGAGTGCTCGCGCGGCGTCCCGACGTCCGGCCGGCGGCCTGCGCCTCAGCCGGCCCTCGTCCCCACGAACAGGCCCGCGCCGCGGGCCAGCTCCGCGACGCCCTGCGGCCCGGCGCCTTCGTCCTCGACGACCAGCCGAAGCCCCGGCAGCAGGACGCGCGACGCTTCGGCCAGCCACGAGCCGCCCGCGTGGTCCGCGCCGAGGGCCACCGCCCGGAGATGGCTCGACTTGAGCGGCAGGCCGTCCGGACAGACGAGGATCGAGAGCGCGGTCCCGGGCGCGACGCCGGCCGGCGGGTTCACCGCCACGAAGTGGACGCCGGGCACGAGGCCGACAATCTCCGGGCCGTGCCGCGCCGCCCGGCCGACCAGCGCCGCGTAGCCGCCCGGCCCCTCGAGGCCCAGAAAGGCCGCCAGTCCGGCGGCGTCGTACTCGGGAGCGGTCGCGCCGGCCGCCGGCGAGCCGTCGGGTCGCGCCAACGGGCCGAAGTACGTCACGCCGTCGACGATCGGAAACTCGGCCCGGCATTCGGGACAGCCGACGACCCCGCGCACGATGCGCCGCCCGTCCATCGTGATCGGCGCCGCCACCAGGTACGACTCCGGGTGGCCGCGCGGGCACCGCAGGATCTCCGTCAGCTCGATGAACAACGTCGCGGCGCTGCGGCTAGGGCCTGAACTCGATCCAGGTGACCTTGCCCGGTTCCACGCGCACGTGCCGCAGCACCCTGCGCCCGTCGATCGTCACGCCGAGATCGTACTCGCCCGCCGGCACGTCGCCCACCGCGAAGTGCTCCCGGTACACGGGGTCCGGGTGCGCCTTGTCGCCGTACGTTTCGGCGTAGAGGAACGGCGTCTCCTGGGGCTCCGGCTTCACCAGGCCGTAGATCCGGGCCTGCGGCACGGGCCGGCCCGCGGAGTCCCATACCTGGCCGGCCACCACGCCGGTCTCCGGCAGCGGCTCGATCCACAGCTCCGGATTGGCGGTGTACGGCGGGTAGCGCTGCGCCGAGTCCACGATCGCCTGCACGCTGTCGGTCGGCGCGACGTGCACCTCGAGGTGCAGGTGCTCGTTGGTGGCGCGCCCGGTGTTGCCCACGTGCGAGATCACCTGGCCGCGGGCGACGCGCTGCCCCACCGAGACCAGCAGCCGGGAGTTGTGGTAGTAGGTCGAGAACAGGTGCAGCTGGCGCCCGTCCACGGTGACGGTCGAGTCGTGGCGGATGGCGACGGTCAGGGCCCCGCGCTCGGCCGGCCCGGCCCACACCACGACCCCGGAGCCGATCGCGTGCACCGGCGTGCCGCGCGGGTTGTTGAACTCGACGCCCTGATGCTGCTGGAAGCTGCCGCCCATCGTCGAGCCGTACCGGTAGGTCTGGTCGATGAACGGCTGGTCGCCGGCCGCGATGGGCCGGCCGAAGATCGAATGCCGGAGCGGGGCGGGCGCGGCCACGCCGGCGGTGTCGCCCACCGCGAGGCACGCCTCGGGCTGCGCGCCCAGCAAGCCGCACGCCGTGCCGAAGATGGTGTCGCCCGGCGCCCGCTCCGGCGGCGGGAGCACCGCGAACACGTCGCGCGAGCGCGCGGTCGCGCCCGGCGTCCACATCGTGAAGCCGAGCCGGCTCGAGGTGAGGAACGCGCCCGCGCTGGTGGCCCCGGCGCACATCAGGCGGTCGCAGCCGGCCAAGTCCCGCACCGCCCGCCCCGCGGGCGGGGCGTCGCGCATCAGCACGGTCGAGCACTGCCAGTAGGCCTTCACGTCGCGGCGCTTGGGGTGCAGGCTGCCGGGGCAGTGCTCGCCGCCCAGCACCAGCGGCACGACGGCCTTCTCCCCGGTCACCACGAAGATGGCGCGCACCCTCGCGCCGAGCGCCGGCACCGGCGAGGGATCGGCAGGCTCCGGCGCGCCGCGCGGCCGCCACCGCACCAGCCCCTTCAGCGTCGACACCCACAGGCCGGTGTCGCGCGCGGCCGCGACCGCGAGCACGTACGCGCTGGGCAGCCCGGCCGGGCCGCTGTCGGTCGCCTCGCGCCACGTGACGCCGCCGTCCGGCGTGTACCTGATCCCGTCCGCGGTGGCGACGTACAGCGTGTCGCCGCGGAACACCAGGCCGTCGGGGACCACGTACTGCCACTTCGGGCCGAGCGCGCGGTACTCCCAGTTCTGCCAGGTCCGGCCGCCGTCGCGCGTGACGCCCCAGCCGTTGCCCACCGTGCCCACCCACACGTCGCCGCGCGATCCGAACGCGAAGGCGTGCACGAAGTCGAAGGAGAGCGCCGTGCCCGCCGTGTCCGCCCGCAGGTTCTCCCACGCCGCCGCCCCGGGCCGCAGCACGTAGATGCCCTCGCCGTAGGTGCCGGCCCAGACGGTGCCGTCGTCGGCGCGGCCGAGCGCCAGGACCGGCGTGCCCCAGCCGCTCGGGTCGGGCAGCGGGGGCAGGTGCGGGGCGCTCTGGGCGAGCGCCCCCGGGGTCAGCGCCAGCGTGATCAGGAGCAGCCGCAGCGATCGCACTAGGTCCTCGGCTTCCAGGTTTCGGGCATCAGGCGCAGCTCGGGAATCGCGACCTCGGCGCGCCGGGTGGCGACGAACAGCACCGCCTCGGCGACGTCTTCCGGCTTGAGCATCTGGGCGCGCTTGGTGAAGCCGGGCCGGCGGTCGGGGTCCACGGGGTCCCAGATGGGGGTGTCCACGGGCCCCGGGGACACGAGCGTGGCGCGCACTCCGCTGCCGCGCAGCTCGGTGCGCAGGACCTCGTGGAGCCCGCGCAGTCCCGTCTTCGCGGCACCGTACGCCGCGTTGCCGGAGAAGGCGTGGTGGTCCGCCACCGAGCCGATCGTCACCACCAGGCCGCGCCCGCGCTTGACCATCGCCGGCACGAAGGCCCGGGTCACCAGGAACGGCGCGACCAGATTGCCCGCCAGCTGGGCGCCGAACTGCTCCGGCGTCGTCTCCGGCAGGGAGGCCACCACGAAGACGCCGGCCGCGTTCACCAGCACGTCGGGCGCGCCGCGCGTCTCGAGCACCCGGCGGGCGACGCGCGCGACGGCGGCGGGGTCCGAGACGTCGCAGCGGAGGTCGGTCCGCCGCTCGCTCTCGGCGTCGGCGAGGCTGCGCGCCAGCCGCACCACGTGCGCGCCCGCGGCCTGCAGCTCCTCGGCGATCGCGAGCCCGATGCCGCGCGAGGCGCCGCTCACCACCGCGGTCTGGCCCACGAGCGGCGCGCTCATTCGAAGCTGAACGGCCCCTGCACCAGGCGCAGGAACTCGTCGCGGGTCCGGGAGTCGTCCCGGAACGCTCCCCGCAGCGCGGAGGTGACGGTCTTGGAGTGCTGCTTCTCGACCCCGCGCATCATCATGCACAGGTGGTAGGCCTCCACCACGACGCCCACCCCGCCGGGCTCGAGCGTGTTCATCAGCAGGTCCGCGATCTCGTCGGTCAGCCGCTCCTGCACCTGGAGCCGCCGGGCGAAGACGTCCACGACCCGCGCCAGCTTCGACAGACCGACGATCCGTCCCTTGGGCAGGTAGGCGACGTGCGCCTTCCCGAAGAACGGAAGCATGTGGTGCTCGCACATCGAGTACAGCTCGATGTCGCGGACCAGCACCATGCTCTCGTGCGGCTCCTCGAACATCGCGTCCCGGACGATCTTCTCCGCGTCGATGCAGCAGCCGCGGGTGAGCCAGCGCAGCGAGGCCGCCACCCGGTGCGGCGTCTTGAGCAGGCCGGGTCGCTGCGGGTCCTCGTCCAGCCGCCGCAGGGTCTCCTCGATCAGCTCCTCGAACGTCGCCTTCGACAGATCCACGTCAGCCTCCGGTGTACTCGACCAGGTTCCGCTCGGTCTCCCACAGCACCAGGCGGCACAGGCGGCCGCGCGGGATCGCCGGCTCGAGCTGCCGCCAGCACCACGCCACGATGTTCTCGGCCGTGGGATTGGTGCGGGCGAAATCCGGCACGTCGAGGTTGAGGTTCTTGTGGTCGAGGCGCCGCAGCACCCGTTCCTCGATGACCCGCTTCAGCACGTCGATGTCGATCACGAACCCGGTCGCCGGATCCACCTCGCCGACCACCGAGACGTCGAGATTGTAGTTGTGGCCGTGCGCGTTCGGGTTCGCGCACGGCCCGAACACCCGGGCGTTTTCCGCGTCGGACCACGCCGGGTTGTGGAGACGGTGGGCGGCGTTGAAGTGCGAGCGCCGGGTGACGACGACCTGTGGGCTCATGCGCTGCTTGCTTGTTGAGGTGAGCGCCGACCGTTAACTTCGCGCGCCAAGAGAGATAACGCCCCGCCCCGCACGATCGTCAAGCCGCGCCGAAGGGGCTCCGGCGAACCCTCGTAGCGCTCTTCGCGCCGCCGGCAAGGCCGACTCGGGAACCACCGCGCCGAAGGAGGCTCCGGCGAGCATCGCAGCGCCCGTTGCACCGCCCGCGACGCCGACCGGGAAGCTGCCGCTCGGCGCCGCCGGCGCCGCCCTCGCGCGCCACGCCGCGACCGGCACCGCGGCCCTCTCGGCGCTGTGGACGTTCCCGGCCATGCTGCTCTCCGCCTTCATGGTGGCGTGGGGCGCCGAAGCGGCCGAGTTCCTCATCTCGCAGGGGCTGGCGCTCGCCGCGCTGGCCTGGCTCCAGACGCTGCCCGAGTTCGCGGTCGAGGCCGTCATCGCCTGGGAGGCCGGCCGCGACCCCGGCCGCATGCACCTCGCGATCGCCAATCTCACCGGCGCCATCCGCCTCCTCGTCGGCGTCGGGTGGCCGATGATCTACTTCGTGGCGGCGTTCGCCGGCCGCCGCGAGCGCGGCCGGCTCCCGACCATCGTGCTCGACCGGGAGCACGCCGTCGAGGTCATGGGCCTGCTGCCGCCGCTGCTCTACTTCACCTTCGTCCTGGTGAAGGGGTCCATCTCGGTCGTCGACGCGGGCGTCCTGCTCCTGCTGTACGTCGCCTACCTCGGCGTCCTGCTCCGGGTCCCGCCCCACGCCGAAGAGGACCTAGCCGACGCCCCGCTGATCTCCCGGTGGGCCTACGGCCTCGGCGGCCGGCGCCGCGTCGCCGCCATCGCCGGCCTGTTCCTCGGGGGCGGGCTGCTGCTCTACCTCACGGCCGCGCCGTTCCTCGAGTCGATGCTCGGCATCGCCGCGGCGCTCGGCGTGAGCGACTTCGTGTTCGTGCAGTGGGTGGCGCCGTTCCTCTCGGAGTTCCCGGAGAAGGTCTCGGCCTTCGCGTGGGCGCGGCGCGTGGACAAGGCGCCGATGGCGCTGATGAACATGGTCTCCAGCAACATCAACCAGTGGACCATCCTCGCGGCGATGATCCCGCTGGTGTTCGGATGGTCGCGCGCCCACGCCGGCGGCGGCTGGGTCGCGTTCCACTTCGACGCCGGCCAGCAGCTCGAGATCGCGCTGACCCTGGCGCAGTCGCTGGTGGCCATGCTGCTGCTGATGGAGATGCGGTTCGACTGGTGGGAGGCCGCGGGCCTGTTCGCCCTGTGGCTGGTGCAGTTCGCGCGGCCGGCCACCCGCGAGGTCGTGGCGGGGCTCTACCTCGCGTGGGCCGCGGGCCTGCTCCTCGCCGGCGTGCTCGGCCGCCGGCCGCTGCTCGCACCGCGGCTGTTCCTGGAGGTGGTGCGCGGCGGCCGCGAACCGCGAGCCGCCGGAAAAGACTCGCCCCGAGCCTAGGCCCGGGGCGAAGTGCCGGGAGCGAAGAGGATTATTGAAGCCCGAATCGAACCCCTGGCCCCGCACATCGGATTCCGTCTACCCCACCGAAGGGGCCTGACGTCCACCGGCGCATATGGGACCACCATCGGACCTGTTGGCTCAATAATTTGTCTCTCCGCTCCACTTCCGATAACCTGCGGCGAAGGTAGGATTCACCCCGGAGCGTGTCAAGAGCGTTGCGCACGGTGAGGCGACCTGCATCGATGAGATACCGAAAGCTCGGACGCACTGGCTACACAGTGTCGGAAATCGGTTTCGGCGCCTGGGGCATCGGCGGCGCGATGTGGCGCGGCGGCGACGACGCGGCCGCGCTGGCAGCGCTCCGCGACGCGTACGATCTCGGCGTCACCTTCGTGGACACGGCCCTCGCCTACGGCGACGGGCACAGCGAGCGGCTCGTGGCCCGGTCCCTGGCGGGCCGCGGCGAGCCGGCCGTGGTGGCCACCAAGCTTCCGCCCGCCAACCGCATCTGGCCGGCGCCGCCCGGCACGGCGCTCGCCGCCGCGTTTCCGGCCGCGCACGTCACCCGCTCCGCCGAGACCAGCGCCGCGAACTTCGGGCGCGCGATCGACCTGCTCCAGTTCCACGTGTGGCGCGACGAGTGGCTGCGCGAGGACGAGTGGAGGCGGGTCGAGCGCGCGCTCGGCGCGCTGGTCGCGTCCGGCACGGTCCGCCACGTGGGCATCTCGATCAACGACCACGACGCCGACAACGGGCTCGAGGCGGTGCGGCACTGCGACCTCATCGAGTGCGTGCAGGTCATCTACAACGTCTTCGACCAGACGCCGGAGCGGCGGCTGTTCCCCGCCTGCCGCGAGCGCGACGCCGGCGTGATCGTGCGCGTGCCGCTCGACGAAGGCGGCCTCACCGGCGCGATCCGGCCCGGGGTGCAGTTCCCGCCCGGCGACTGGCGGTGGCGCTACTTCGGAGGCGACCGCGCGGCGGAGGTGGAGCGGCGCGTCGCGCGGCTCGAGCCCGTGCTGCGCCGCGAGGCCTCCAGCCTCGTCGCGGGCGCGCTGCGGTTCTGCCTCAGCCACGACGCCGTGAGCACCGTCATCGTGGGCATGCGGACCGCCGCGCACGCGCGGGAGAACTGCGCGGTCAGCGACGGGCGCAAGCTGACGCCGGGACTGCTCGCGGAACTCAAGAACCACAGCTGGGAGAGGAACTTCTACGGATGACAGTGGAGTGGCTTCTGCGCTCTCGTCCACTCACAACTCCAACCGGATAGGCACGTGAACCTCTCGCTCGCCGTCGGCATCCTCGCCCTGCTCGCCTGGATCCTCCTGGTCTTCATCCATCCCCTGCACACGGGCTGGGTCCACCTCCTGCTCGGCCTCGGGGTGGTGCTCCTCATCCGGCGGGTTGTGACGGGCCGCGCCGCGTGGTAGCATAGCGTCGTGATCACCCCCGACGCCGCCGAAGGCACCGGGATCGCCGGCCGCGGCATGCGGCTGGCGGCCCTGGTCGTGCCCGCCGTCCTCCTGGTCGCGCTGCTGCTCTACGCGGTGCGGGAGGTGCTCTCGCCGCTGGTGGTGTTCGCGCTGCTGTGGGCCGTGCTGTGGCCCGAGCGCCGCAACCCCCACGTGGCGCGCCTGCTCGCGGTCACCTCCGCGCTCACGGCGGTGTGGCTGCTGTGGGTCGCCGGCTCGCTGCTCGCGCCGTTCGTGCTCGGCCTGGCGCTCGCCTACCTGCTCTCGCCCGCCGTGGCCTGGCTCGACCGCCACCGGATCCCCCGCTGGCTCGGCAGCCTGCTCGTCGTGCTGCCGTTCCTCGCGGCGCTGGCCGTGCTGCTGGCGCTGCTGGTGCCCGCGCTGCAGCGGCAGGTGGTCCAGGGCGCGCAGCAGCTCCCGGTGCTGCTCGGCCGCCTGGCGGACTGGCTCGAACGGCTGCGCACCAGCTTCCTCGCCAGCAACCAGGGTCTTCTCACCGAGGCGCAGGCCGCGAAGCTGCGCAGCCTCCAGGCGAGCGACCTGGTGGCCATCGTGCAGGCGCGGTGGCAGGACATCGCCCACGCCGTGTGGGGCGGCGTCCTGGGGATCGGCAAGGGCGTGAGCCTCGCCCTCACGGTGGTGGGCTTCGCGGTGGTGACGCCGGTCGTGACGTTCCACCTGCTCAACACCTGGGAGCGGATCATCGCGTGGGTCGAGGGCCTCGTGCCCCCGGCCCGGCGGGACGAGGTGCTGGGCTTCGTGCGCCAGTACGACGCGCAGCTCGGCCGCTACGTGCGCGGCCAGCTCACCGAGGCCACGCTGGTCGGAACCCTGGTCGGCGTCGGCCTCGGCGCGCTGGGCTTTCCGGGACCGCTCCTGATGGCGGTGGCCGCGGGCCTCGGGAACCTCATCCCGTACATCGGCCTCCCGCTGGGGCTCCTGCCCGGCGTCGTGCTCGCGCTCACGTCCGGCGCGATCGGCACGTCCTTCCTCCAGCTGCTCGTGGTGGAAGGCGCGGTGCAGTTCATGGACCAGGTCGTCACCGGGCCCCGCATCGTGGGCGGCGCCGTCGGCCTCAACCCGGTGTGGGTGATGGTCGCGCTCGCGCTGTTCGGCCTGCTGCTCGGCTTCGTCGGCCTCCTCGTGGCCATCCCGCTCGCCGTGCTGGTCAAGCTGCTGGCGACCCGCGCCGTGGCACGCTACCGGGCGTCGGTGTATTACGGGGCGACCCCCGCACGAGGCGCGACGTGAAGCATCTGGCCGTTCTCGCCGCCGTGGCCGCCCTCGGCGCCACCGCGGCCCGGGCGCAGCCGACCATCACCGAATACCACATCCCGACGCCCAACGCCTTCCCCCACGACCCGGCCGTGGACGCCGCGGGCGGCGTGTGGTACACCGACCAGGCGAACAGCCGGATCGGCCGCCTCGACCCGGGAACCGGCCGCTTCACCGACCAGCCCACGCCGAGCGCGCACGCCGGCCCGCACGGGATCCTGGTGGCGCCCGACGGCGACGTGTGGTACACCGGGAACGGGAACGGCACGATCGGCCGGCGCGACCACCTGACGGGCACGATCCGCGAGTACCGCCTGCCGCACACGATGCCGGACCCGCACACGCCGCTGCTGGCCGGCGGGTACCTCTGGTTCACGGTGCAGCGCGGCGGCGTGATCGGCCGGCTCGACCCGGCGACCGGCCAGGTCCGCACGATCGCGGTGCCCACGCGGCACGCACTGCCCTACGGGCTGGCGGCCGCGCCCGACGGCACGCTGTGGGTGGCGCTGTTCGGCACCAACAAGCTGGTGCACCTCGTCCCGCCCGACGGGCCGCTCACCGAGGTGGTGCTGCCCGACCTCGGCGCGCGGCCGCGCCGGCTGGTGGTGGACGACGCGGGCCGGGTGTGGTACACCGACTACGCGCGCGGCTACCTCGGACTGTACGACCCCGGCTCGCGCACCTACGGCGAGTGGCCGACCCCGGCGGCGGGCGGCGCGCCGTACGGCATCGCGCTCGGCCCCGACGGGCGGCTGTGGTTCGACGAAGTGCGGAGCGGCACGATCGTCGCGTTCGACCGCGCGACCCACGCCATGGAGTCGATCGGGATTCCGACGCCGGGCTCGATCGTGCGGAACATCGCCGTGGACCGCGCGCGCGGCCGCATCTGGCTGGCGGAGAGCGGCGTCGAGCGCCTGGGCCGCATCGACGTGCCGCCCGCGGGACGCTGATGCCGCGACGGAACGTGTCGAGCGGGACGCCCTGGGAGCCGGTCGTCGGCTACTCGCGGGCGGTGCGGATCGGGAACCAGGTCTTCGTGGCGGGGACCACCGCCACCGACGAGCACGGCAGGATCGTGGGCCGAGGCGACGCCTACGCGCAGACCGTGCAGGCGCTGAAGAACGTGGAGCGGGCGCTCGGCCAGGCGGGCGCGACCCTGCGCGACGTGGTGCGCACCCGCCTGTTCGTGCGGGACATCGCGGGGTGGGAGCAGATCGGTCGGGCGCACGGCGAGGTGTTCCGCGACATCCGGCCCGCGTCGACGATGGTCCAGATCGGTGCGCTGGTCGATCCCGAGATGCTGGTCGAGATCGAAGCGGATGCCGTGATCGGCTAGAGCGGGCGGCCGTTGCCGGACGCCACGTTGCTTCCGGCTAGATCTCCCAGTTGCTCCACAGGATCCCCCGCTCCGGCACCGCCTCCGGATAGCCCGCCACGGTCATCCGCAGGTCGGACCAGCGCACCCGGAAGCCGCACTCGACGAGGGCGCGGTAGGCGTGCTGGTAGGCGGTCTGGCAGCGCACGGAGACGCGGCGCGCGCTCTGCGTGGCGCCCCACGCCCCCACCGCGTCGAGCACGGCCAGCAGCGCGTCGGTGTCCTGGGCGGCGATCTTGAGCACCCGCAGCTCGTCGCGGTTCCCGCCCTCGGCGAGCGGCGCGGTGTGGCACAGCGCGAACCCGGCCAGGCGACCGCCGTCGCGCACGGCGATCACGTTGCCGAGCAGCATGTCCAGGGTCAGCTGGATCTCGCGGGAGAAGTCGTACCCGGGCGCGAGCGACTGCACGAACGCGCCGATCTCGCTCAGGCGCGAGCGGCGATCGTGGGGGTCGGCCAGGCCCAGCACCTCGTGACCCGCGCGCTGCCCGGCGCGCTGCACCTCGCGCGTCATCGTCAGCGTGAGATGGCCCGGAACGAAGCCGAGCCGGCTGTAGAAGCCGATGTTGTCCACGGTCCGCGGCATCGTCTCGAGGCCCAGCGTCGTGACGCCCTGCCGCTTCAGCCAGTCGGCCGCGGCCTTCACGATCTCCTTGCCCAGGCCGCCCAGCTGCCGGTCCGGGCGCACGGCCAGCGGTCCCATCCACCCCTCGGCGCCCGAGCGGTGCGCGACGTTGAACGCGACGATCCTGTCCTGCTCGTCGCGCCACACCATCGCGCCCTCGCCCGCGTCGGCGATCGCGTACCGCCAGATGGACGCGTGGAGGAACGGCACGCGCACGCCCACCAGCCCGTCCCGCCGGTAGCGGTCGGTGAAGGCGTCCGCGAACAACCGGTTCAGCCCCGGGATGTCGTGTTCCGTGACCGGCTGCGGCCCGTGGGCCGCGCGGTCAGGCTGCCACATCCGCATCGCCACCCCCGCCCAGCGCCAGCGCCCCCCGCTCCTCCTCCACCGCCGCCGCCCCCGTTCCCTCGTCGAAACGCACCCGCAAGACGCGGTCCACCGCTTCGCGGACTCCCTCGATGTGGGTGATGAGCACCACCTGGGGGAATCGGCCTTCCAGCGCGCGCAGCAGGTCCAGCACGTGGGCCCGGCGCGCCGCGTCCAGCGAGCCGAAGATCTCGTCCAGCACGAGCAGCGACAGCGGCTGGCCCGACCGGTCCGCGATCATCTGGCTCACCGCCAGCCGCAGCACCAGGTTGGTCAGGTCCTCCTCGCCGCCCGAGATCACCGGCGAAAGCTCGCCGTGCTCGAGCACCGTGATCCGGTAGTCCTCGTCCAGGTCCACCTCGTCGTACCGGCCGTCGGTGAGCGAGCCGAGGAACTCGCCCGCCAGCGCGGCCAGCTCGGGCCGCATCTCCTGGTTGAGCTCGGTCCTGAGGTCGCCCAGCGCGCGGTCCAGCTCGCCGTGGAGCTGCAGCTCGCCCTGGAGCCGTGCCGCGTCGGCGGCGCGCGCGGCCGCCTCCTCCTCCGCGGCTTCGGCGGACCGGAGCCGGTCGTTCGCCGCCGAAGCCTCGGCCCTGGCGACCGTGAGATCGAGCTCCGAGCGGCGCACGGCCTCGTCCAGCCGCTGCATCTCCCGCGCGGCCGCCTGGAACGCGTCCTCGGTGTAGGCGAGCCGGGCCAGGTCGCGCTCGAGCGCCGCGAGGCTCTCCACCACCGCGGCGCGGCGCGACTCCGCCGCCTCGAGCTCGGCGGCGAGCCTGGGCTCCCGCTCGGACTCGGCCGCCAGCCGCTCGGCTCGCGAAGCCAGCGGCTCCAGCGCCGTCACCTGCCGCCGCAGCTCCTCGTGCCGCGCCGGGTCGTAGCCGGGCCTGAGGCGCGCCGTCTCGTCCGTCAGCCGCGCGGCGCGCTCCCCGTGCCGCCGCAGCTGCTTCTCGAGCGCCACCGCCTCCTCGGCGGAGCTGGTGGCGACGGCCAGCGCCTGCGCGCCGCGCTCGACCGCCTCGCGGGCGTCGCGGCGCAGGCCCTCGAGGGCGACCAGGTCCGCGGGGGCCGCCTGCAGCTGCTCGAGCCGGCTGCGGAAGTACTGGCCGTTCGCACGGACGTCCTCGAGCTGCGACGACAGCAGCTCGAGCACCGAGCCGTACTCGGCGCCCAGCGGCCGTCCGCAGGTCGGGCACGCGCCTTCGGCGCCCGCATCGGTGATACGCGCGCGCTGGGTCTCGAGGTCCCGGTACTGGTCGAGCAGCGACTGCCGCTTCGACTCGGCGTCCTGGCGCTCGCGGACCCACGCGTTCTGCCGCAGCTCGTAGTCACGCTCCAGCGCCTCCTGCCGCTGCTTGTCGACGTCGAGCTGCTCGGCGAGCGCGCGCACCTGGCCGGCGGCGGCGGTCGCGGCCGCCAGGCGTCGCTCGACCTCGCCGCGCTGCAGCGCGACCTCGGCGAGCTGCGCCTCCAGGGTCTGGCGCCGCGCCGCGTCGCGCGCCAGCTCCTCGGTGGCCGCCAGCTCCACCTTCAGCGCGGCGTAGCCCTCGAGCCGGGGCCGCAGCGCGTCCCGCTCCGCCGCCGCCGCCGCGGCCGCCGCGTGGTCGGACGCCAGCCGCGCGGCCAGCTCCACCGCCTGCCGCACCCGCTCCTCGAGCACCCGCCGCTCGGCGACCAGCGCCACGTGCCGGTCGCGCAGCTCCGCCAGCTCGCGGAAGGCCGGCGCGTGCCGCTCGCGCGCCGCCTGCGCCTCGGCGAAGCCGGCGCCCAGCGTCGCGGCCTGCCGCTCGGCGGCCTCCAGCTGGGCCGCCGCCCGCTCGCGCGCCGCCCGCAGCGCCGCCGGATCGGGCCGCGCCGCCTCCACCGCCCCCAGCTCGGCCTTCAGCCCGCTGCGCCGCGCCCGCACCCGCTCCTGCGCCAGCCGCAGCTTGTCGTAGCCCAGCAGCCGCGAGAGGAACTGGCCGCGCTCGGTCGGCTTCATCGCGGCCATCACCGCCAGCTCCTTCTGGCCGGTGAAATAGGTGTTGAAGAACTCGTCGCGCGACATCCCCAGCACGCGCGTCAGGCGCACCGTCACCTCCGCCAGGGACGTGGTCATCGGCCGCGGCGCGCCGTCGAGGTACAGCTCCGCGGCGTACAGCGTGCGCACCACGCGGTACTCGTGCGGTCCGAGGCCGAACTCCAGCTCGACGCGCACCTCGGTGCGCGGCTTGGCCCGCCGCCAGCGGATCGAGTCGCGGTTGCCGCGGGCGGCGTCCATCCCGTAGATCGCCCATGCGATGGCCTCGAGCAGGGTGCTCTTGCCCGCGCCGTTGGGGCCGATGATCCCCGTGAGCCCGGGGCCGAACTCGAGATCGGTGTCCCGGTGCTGGCGGAAGTTCACCAGGTGGAGGCGGTGGAGGCGCATCAGCCTTCGCCTTCGAGGAGCGCGCGCTCCACCTCGTCGAGGTAGCCCCGCCCCAGCTCGATCAGCCGCTCGCGGTCGAGGTCGGCGTCGAGCGGGCGGCGCTTCAGGTAGTCCGCCACCAGCTCGACGAGCGGCTGGCGCACGCCCGGCGATCCGACGCCCACCGCGCGCCGCGGCTCGGGGCGCCGGAGGTCGAGGTGGAAGTGCAGCGCCTCGGCGCGGACGGCGCGCAGCGCCTCGTGGTCGAGCGCCTGCGCCAGCGCCCGTGGCACGTCGCGCACCACCTGCCGCACCACGGCGCCCGCGATCGGAAACGGCAGCTCGGCCAGGCGCTCGCGGATCGCCGCGTCGAGCTCCGCGGCGGTCATCCCGGCGGCGTCGAGCCAGTCGCCGTCCCAGATCCGCCGCGGCGGCTCGAGATCGACCCGCTCCACCCGCCCGGCGTCGAGGTCGGCGACCAGGAACCCCTTGGTCAGGTGGCGGCGGTGCTCCTCCTTCCACTCCCCCCAGACGTTGGGGCTGGTGTACTCCAGCGAGCCGCTGTACCAGATCCGCGGCGCGACCTCGTGCACGATGTGGTAGTGTCCCAGCGCCACGTAGTCGAACCCGCCGCCGCCCGCGCCCTGCAGCTCCGCCAGATCCACGCGCGCGCCGCCGTAGTCGGTGACGCCCTCGGGGAACAGGCCGGGGATCTCGGGATGGAGCATCAGCACGTTGTACCGGGCCGCCGGGTCCCGCCGCCACTCGTCGCTGCGCCGCTCGGCGAACAGCGCGGCGTGCGGCACGGCGAGCACCGAGAGCCCGAGCGCGGGGTAGTCGAGCCGCCGGGCGGCGTCGTCCACCACGTCCACGCCGAGCGCCCCCATCAGCTTCAGGATGGAGCCCGCCTCGACCGACCGCGGGGTGTCGTGATTCCCGGCGATGAGCGCGATGGGCGCGCGGGGCAGCGCGTCGCGCAGCCGCCGCAGGCCGGCGAACGCCTCGATGATGGCGCGGTTGGTCGGCCGCACCGAGTGGAACAGGTCGCCGGCGATCAGGACCGCGTCCGGACGCTGCGCGACCACGGCGTCGATGGTCCGCCGGAACGCGGCGGCCACGTCCGCCTCGCGCTGGTTGACGCCGGAGGCGTCGAGCCGCTGGAACTGGCGGAGCCCGAGGTGCACGTCCGCCAGGTGCGCGATTCTCATGGGAGGGGAGACGCCGCCCCGGAGGCCCGGCGGCCTAGCGCTCGCCGAGCGTGAAGCCGGCCTCGCGGTCCGCCTTGGAGTAGACGCGGAAGGCGCTGATGGTGTGGGTGCGCATGATGCCCGGGACCCGGACCAGCCGCTCGGTCACGACCCTGGCGATGTCGTCGTACGCCTTGACCTTCACGATGGCGACGAGGTCCCACTCGCCGGACACGGAGTACACCTCGGACACGCCGTCGAGCGCCGCGATCGCCTCCGCCGTCTCGGGGATCAGGTCGCGCGAGCACCGGACCTGCACCAGCGCCGTGATCACACCGCGGGCTCGTCGGCGGGGAACGGCGGGACGTCGAGCAGCCACAGGCCCGCCAGCTCCTGCTGCTCGTCCAGCTCGACGAGCAGGCCGTCGGCCACGCGGACCGCCGTGGTCGCCCGCGGCGGTCCGAGGCGCACGTGGAACAGCGATTCCGACGGGTTGGTCTCGATCGTGAGGGCCGTGTCCACTTCCACGGCGGCCACCGAAGGCTGCGAGCGCCGGGTGGGCAGCACGACGTCGCCGTCCTCGACGTTCGACGGCGCGATCAGCGATGCGGCGGTCCGCACGTCGGGCCACACCACGACCTCCACGCCGTGGATGGCGCCGGCGACGACGTCGAGCAGGATGAACGAGCCGTCGCTGCCCTCGAGCTCCACCGAGCCCGTGAGCCCGCCGGCCTTCTTCGGCCCCGCCTTGACCGACCCGGTGAGGATGTCCGTCTCCGGATCCCAGCGGTAGCTGATGTGCGGCACCCGGCCCGTCCGCTCGACGACCCGCCCGCCCAGACCCATGCAAGCCTCAAGTGGAATGCGGGCCGAAAATATAGGCCGTGGCTGGAGGCGTGGCCAGCATCGGGCGCAATGGGGAGAGACGAGGTCTTAGAAGACGAGTGGCAAGTCGGCTGCCGGACGCCAGCTACCCTGCTTTCTGCTCGCTCACTTCTCCCTTCTCCGACGTCAGCCGGGCGAACTGCCGCACCAGCCGGTCCACGCCCTCCTTGAGCGACTCGTCGCTGGCCGCGTAGCTCAGCCGCACCCACCGGTCGTCGCCGAACGCCGCGCCCGGAACCAGGGCCAGCGCCTCGTCCGCGATCAGCCGGCGGCAGAACTCCGTCGCGTGGGGCACGGCCCGGCTGAACACGTCGTCCACCCGGAAGAACAGGTAGAACGCCCCCATCGGCTCGACGAACTCGACGCCCGGCAGCTCCTTGCGGAACCGCGCCACCAGGTAGTCGCGGCGCAGCCGGAACGCCGCGGTCATCGCCTCGACCTCGGGCTGCACGAGGTCGTTGCCGAACGCCTCCGCCGCGGCCCACTGGGCCATCGTGTTGGCGCCGGAGGTGGTGTGCGACTGCAGCGCCGCCATCGTCCGCGACAGCTCGCGCGGGGCGAGGGCGATGCCGATGCGCCAGCCCGTCATCGCGTACGCCTTGCTGGCGCCGTCCACCAGGACGACCCGCTCGAGGAGGTCGTCCGCCAGGTCGAGGAACGAGGGCGCCACGCCGTCGCCGTAGTGGATCCGGCGGTAGATCTCGTCGGCGACGATCCACACGCCCTTGCGCTTCGCCCACTCGGCGATCGCCTTTAGCTCCGCCAGCGTGTAGACCGCGCCGGTCGGGTTGCCGGGCGAGTTCACGATCAGGCCCTTCACCGACTCGTCCCACTCCCGGTCCAGATCGCTCACCGACACCTTGAGGCTCCACTCCGGGTCGCCGGCGACCTCGACCGGAACGGCGCGCGCGACGTGCACGATCTGCGGGTACGAGGTCCACGCCGGCGACGGGACCAGCACCTTCTCCCGCCCGCCGAACAGGCAGAAGCACGCGTTCATGACCGACTGCTTCGCGCCGTTGCTCACCACGATGTTGTCGGCGTTCACCGGGCGGCCGCCGGAGAGCAGCGACAGCCGCCGCGCGACCGCGGCCCGGAGCTCGAGGATGCCCTCGTTCGCCGCGTACTTCGTCTTCCCCTGCTGGGTGGCGCGGATCCCGGCCTCCGCCACCAGCTTGGGCGTCGGGAAGTCCGGCTCGCCCGCGCCCAGGTCCACTACGTTCACGCCTTCGCGCCGCAGGCGCGCGGCCTCGGCGGACACGGCGAGGGTGGCGCTCGGCGACAGCGCGGCGACGTTGCGTGAGAACAGCGCGTTCATGGGATGACCCGGTGCTCCCGCAGGATGGTCAGCGTTGAATCCATCGGCAGCGCGTCCACCGTGCCCCGGTATCCGCGCACGGTCTCCGCGCGAAACAGCGAGTTGACGATCGCTTCCTCCGTGGCTTCCACCGCCGCCTCGAACAGCGGCGAGACGGCCTCGCCCGCGACGCTCTCCCCGGCGCGGGTGCGCTGGCCCTCGGCCAGCGGGCCGCGGCGCACCGCGGGCGACGTCGAGAAGGCGAGCGCGAAGTCGCCGCTGCCGGAGGTCTCCGGCGAGCCGGTGCGCGCCATGCCGAGGAACGCCCGCCGCGCCAGGCGCTCGAGGCCCAGCGGGTCCAGCGGCGCGTCGGTCGCCACCACGATCATCACCGAGCCGTCGCCGTGCTGCAGCTCGTTGCGGAGGTACCAGCGGCCCAGCTCGCGGCCCACCGGTGCTCCCCCGATGGTGAGGACTCCGCCGAAGTTCGTCTGCACCAGCACGCCCACCGTCCAGCCGCCGAGCCCCGCGGGGAGGCGCCGCGACGCGGTGCCGATCCCGCCCTTCCACCCGAAGGCCACGGTGCCGCGGCCCGCGCCGACGCTGCCCTCGTCCACCGGGCCGTCCTTCGCCTCGCGCAGCGCGCGCAGCACGTCGGCCGCGGCGACGCCGCGGCGGCGGATCGCGTTCAGGTAGCCGTCGTTGGTCTCGCCGACCACGACGTTCACCGACTGCACGTCCTCGTTGCCGGGCTGCGCGAGGATCCAGTCCAGCACCGCGTCGGCGACGCGCGGCACGCATAGCGTGCAGGTCAGCACGATCGGCGACTCCAGCTCGCCCAGCTCCCGCAGCTGCGCGATGCCGGTCAGCTTGCCGAATCCGTTCCCCACCGCCACCGCGGCGGGGACCTTGTCGCGGAAGACGTTGCCGCCGTGCGCGAGAATCGCCGTGACCCCGGTGTTGATCGAGTCGCCCGCCGTGACCGTCACCTGGCCGACCCGCACGCCGGCCACGTCGGTGATGGCGTCGAGCGGGCCCGCCGGCAGCACGCCGATCGCCAGCCCGACGTCGCGCGCGCGCGGCCGCGCCGCCTGGGGCGCGGACGCCTCCAGGAGGCCTTCTTCGCGCCGCCCGCACGACTGACACGCATGCCACCGCGCCGCCTGGGGCTCGGACGGCTCCGTGAGGCTTTCTTCGCGCCGCCCGCACGATTGACACGCATGCCACCGCGCCGCCTGGGGCCAGAGCGCGTGGGGAGAGCCGGCGAGGAGGAGCAGGAGAACGGCGGGCCGCACGCGCCTCAAGATGGCGGGGCGGCCCCCGCTGTCAACAGCGCCGGAGGAGGCGCGGCCTCCGCGCAGGAGGCGTTCCTGGCGCCGCCGGCACGGCTGCCACGAAAGCCACCGCGCGAAAGGCTCAGGGCATCAGCCGCCGGGCACCCCAGTAGCCGGCGAAGATGCCGGCGATCGAACCCAGCACCATCCCGGTGAGGCCCAGCAGCTGCTGGCCGAGGGCTCCGAGCACGGTGGCGGCGATGAACACGAGCAGGGTGCGCAGCAGCTTCACGCGGCCTCCGCGGTGGCGATGGTGAGCCCGCGGTGGCAGCTGCCGCACCGCACGCCCTGCGGGAAGCGCAGGCCGGACGCGAGCTCGAAGTCCTGCTCGGCGCCGCAGTCGGGGCAGGCGGCGTGCGCTCCGCGCACCAGCTCCCGCCGGCGGAGGCGCCGGAAGAACTGCCAGATCCCGACGCCGAAGAACGAGGGCACCAGCACGAAGTGCGCGACCGGGATGAACGCGCTCGCCACCATCGCGCCCCAGAAGCCCGCCAGCCCCGCCGCCGCGCGGCGCACCCGCTGCGGCCGGTCGAACCGCGCCACCACCAAGGTGGCGGGCGTCGGCGTCCCGTGGTAGCCGCTCACGCGCAGCGACGCCGACGCGGGCCGGTCCGCGGGCCGGGAGGTCGTGGGCACGCGCGATGTACCGGCAGGCCGGGCCGGAGGTTCCATGGTACTTGGCGCTGCAAAGTACTTGACACCTCCGCGGCCGCCGCCTATCCTCGCGGCATGCGACGCCCCGAGCCTCCGGCCCCGGCGCCCGACGCCGCGGCGCGTCCGGCGGACGCGCTGCACGCGCGGGCCATGGACGACCTGCGCTACATCCGCGCCACGATGGAGAGCGCGGCGTCGTTCACCGCGCTGTCGGGATGGGGCGGCGCCATCATCGGGCTCACCGCGTTTCCGGCGGCGTACCTGGCCTCGCGCGTCCCCACCCACAAGATGTGGATGCGGGTGTGGCTGGTCGAGGCGCTCATCGGGGTCCTGATCGGCGTCGGGATGACGGTGCGCAAGGCGCGGCGGGCGGGGCAGCCGCTGTTCGGGCGGCCGGGCCGCAAGTTCGCCCTCACCTTCGCCACGCCGCTGGCGGCCGGCGCGATCCTCACCATCCCGCTCTACTACGGCGGCAACACCGCCATCCTGCCGGGCACCTGGCTGCTGCTCTACGGCACGGCCTTCGCCACGGCGGGCGCGTTCTCGGTGAGCGCGGTTCCGGTGATGGGTCTCTCCTTCATGGTGGTGGGCACCGCGGCGCTGGCCGCGCCGGCCGCCTGGGGCGACCTGCTGATGGCGGCGGGCTTCGGCGTGCTGCACGTGGTGTTCGGCGCCCTGATCGCGCGGAAGCACGGTGGCTAGGGCCGGCGCGATGCGGAAGGAAGCGGACCGGCGCCGC
>DASPTN010000023.1:0-6732 GCA_035623395.1 Gemmatimonadales bacterium
CGCCGCCGCGTCCACCGGCACGTACGCCGCGCCGGCCTTCATCGCGCCGAAGATCCCCGCGACCGCGTCGATCGACTTGGCGAGGTACACGCCGACCCGGTCGCCGCGCCGCACGCCGAGCCGGACCAGCCGGTCCCGGACGCGGTCGCTCAGCGCGTCGAGCGCGCCGTAGGTGACGGCCGCGTCCGGCGGGTCCTCGACCGCCACCTGGGCCGGATCCCGCCGGGCGCTCTCGACCAGCAGCGCCGGCAGCGTGGCGCGGGAAGGCTCAGGCATCGGGAGCTGTCCCAAGGGCGTGCTCCATGCCGGCCGCGGGTCGGCCGTGGAGGGTCCGCACCGCGCCGGCGTCGCTCAAAAGATCGTGTAGATGAACGGCGCCAGGGCCGACCCCTGCGCGAAGATCAGCAGCGCTCCCACCAGCAGCAGCACCACGATGATGGGCAGCAGCCACCACTTCTTGCGGACCTTCATGAAGGCCCACAGCTCTCCCAGCAGTCCCCGCTTGGCCATGACCGGATCCTAGAATTGGCGTTCGATGTCGCTGCGCCCGCCCGAGGCCGGCGGCGCCCAGAAGCCCCCGTCGTGCTCGGGGTGCACCAGCGCGCGGCGCCCGAACAGGCGCATCGCCACGCCGATCGGGGTCACGACGACGAAGAACACGACGCCCATGAACAGCGGCGTGGTGACCTTCGAAATCAGCTTCGCCAGCCCCATCCACGCCCGCTCCAGCGGCCCGAGCCGCGTGGGCGCCAGCAGCGCCGCCAGCACCAGCAGGGCGCCGAGGCCGGCGCCCACGGCCGCCGCGATCTCGCGGTGCCGCCAGAAGTGGAGCAGCGCCGCCAGCACCAGGAACGCGATGCCGACGGTGAAGCCGAACTTGCGGCCCTGCGCCGCCGTCAGTCGAGCTGGAATTCCTGCTTCCAATTCTGCGTCTCCTTCCACGCCGGCTGCTCCGACTTGTGCAGCAGGAACGGGCCGAGGACCAGGGCGTCGATGTGGGTCCGCATGAAACAGGTGTGCGCGTCCCCGGGGCTGCACACGATCGGCTCGCCGCGGACGTTGAACGACGTGTTCACCACCACCGGGCAGCCGGTGAGCCGCTCGAACTGCGCGATGAGGTCGTAGTAGTCGGGGCTCACGTCCCGGCTCACGGTCTGCACCCGGGCCGAGTAGTCGATGTGCGTCACCGCCGGTATGTCGGAGCGCGGCACGTTGAGGAGGTCGAGACCCCACAGCTTCCGCTGGTCCACCGTCATCGGGATCTGCCGCTCCTTCTTGACCGGCGCCACCAGCAGCATGTACGGCGAGTCGACGTCCATTTCGAACCAGTCGCACACCCGCTCCCGCAGCACGCTCGGCGCGAACGGCCGGAAGCCCTCCCGGAACTTGATCTTGATGTTCATCTGCGCCTGCATCCGCGGGCTCCTGGGGTCGCCGAGGATGCTGCGCGAGCCCAGCGCCCGCGGGCCGAACTCCATCCGCCCGTTGAACCAGCCGACGATCTTCTCGTCGGCCAGCAGCTTCGCCGCCGTCTCCAGCAGCGGCTGCCGCTCGAGCCGGTGGTACACCGCGCCCACCGACTTCAGGTACGCCTCGATCTCCGCGTCGCCGAACGCCGGCCCGAGGTAGGCGCCCCGCATCGCGTCCCTGCCGGGCGTCACCTTGCGCGGCTGCTTGAGGTGGCGGTGCCAGATGAGCTGCGCGACGCCCAGCGCGCCGCCGGCGTCGCCCGCGGCCGGCTGGATCCACAGCCGCTTGAACGGCCCGTCGCGCAGGATCTTCCCGTTCCCGACGCAGTTGAGCGCGACGCCGCCCGCCAGGCACAGGTTCTCCTGCCCGGTCACCGTGTGGACCGTGCGCGCCATCCGCATCATCACGTCCTCGCACACGTCCTGCACCGAGCGCGCGAGATCCATGTCCCGCTGCGACAGCTTGGTCTCCGGCACCCGCGGCGGCCCGCCGAACAGCCGGTGGAACTTCTCGTTGGTCATCGTCAGACCGTCGAGATAGCCGAAGTAGTCCTGGTTCAGCCGGAACGAGCCGTCGTCCCTGAGGTCGATCAGGTGGTCGTAGATCAGCTGCACGAACCTGGGCTCCCCGTACGGCGCGAGGCCCATCACCTTGTACTCGCCCGAATTGACCTTGAAGCCGGTGTAGTAGGTGAACGCGGAGTAGAGCAGGCCGAGCGAGTCCGGCCAGAACAGCTCCTTCAGCAGCTCGATGTCGTCGCCCTTCCCCACGCCGAACGACGCCGTCGCCCACTCGCCCACGCCGTCCATCGTCAGCAACGCCGCCTCCTCGAACGGCGAGGGGAAGAACGCGCTCGCGGCGTGCGACTCGTGGTGCTCCGCGAACAGCATCTCGCCCTCGTAGTCGAGCTTGCTCCTCAGGTCGCGCTCGGTGAACAGCTTCTCCTTGACCCACAGCGGGCCCGCCATCAGGAACTGCCTGAAGCCGCCCGGCGCCGTGCCGAGGTAGGTGTCGAGGATGCGCTCGAACTTCAGGATCGGCTTGTCGTAGAACCCGACGGCCGTCAGGTCCCGCGTGGTGATCCCGCCGGCCTTCAGGCAGTAGGCCACCGCGTTGGCGGGGTAGCTCGCGTCGCCCTTCTTCCGGGTGAAGCGCTCCTCCTGGGCCGCCGCGACGATCTCGCCGTCCCGGAGCAGGCAGGCGGCGCTGTCGTGGTAGAACGCGGAGATGCCGAGAATCAGCTGTGGTTTCGTGCCCACGCAGCCTCGTCGCGGTGGATCGGGATGCCTGTTAAGCAAGAAGCGCGCACCGGAGCCCGGCGAGCGCCGTTAAACGTAAGTTGGCCCTGCTCGCCGGACTACGGCCTTCCGCCTCGGCCGCGACACCTGCGGCACCGTTGCGCTGTTGCGATCGCGCAACATCGGTTCCGCCGCTGCGGGTCAGGTCGCGTCCGCGGGCGCGAGCACCTCGGCCATCCGGTGCGCCAGCGTCTCGTAGTCGAACGGCTCGGGCGAGGCGGAGGGGGCCGGCGCGTCGCCCCGCCACAGGGCGTCGAACAGATCGGCGAGGGCGCGCTCGTCGTCCGGCGCGACGACGTACGCGCCGAGCCTCCGCGACTCGGCCGCCGAGGCGCTGTCGGGCTCGGTGAGCACGATGGTCGGCACGCGCATCGCCAGCAGCTCGTAGAGCTTGGCCGGGATCATCACCTTCTGATCCTGCGCCAGGACGATCGAGGCCGACGACGCGGCCGCGAGGCGCAGCGCCTCGGACCGGGACACCACGCCGGCCAGGTGCACGTAGTCCTCGAGGCCCGCGCCGCGCGTCTGGGAGCGCAGGTCCGCCTGCCGGCTCTGGTCGAGGTGTCCGGCGACGCGGATGCGCGCCTCGGCGGGCCCGGTACCGGGGTGCCGGTCGAGCACCGCGCGGAACGCCCGCAGCACCGGGCCGAGGTCGCGCCGGATGTAGAGCGTGCCGGCGTGCACGATGGTGAGCCCGGGCTCCCGCGCGGCATCCAGCGTCGGCAGCTGCTCGAGATCCACGCCGTTGCGCACCCACGTGGACCGGCGCCCCGGGAACCGCGCGCCGATCGCCTCGGCCAGCTCCGGCGTGTTCGCGATCGCCTCGCGCGCGACCCGGAAGGCGTGCCGCTCCATGCGGCGCGCGAGCGCGCGGGCGATCGCCGACGCGTACAGCCCGGTGAACCACGGATCGCGGAAGTCCACCACCAGCGGCACCCGCGTCGCCGCGCACGCGCGCGCGGCGACCACGTGCGCGGTGTGGGGCGGGCCGCTGGAGACCACCACGTCGGGCTCGAACCGGCGGATCAGCGCGCGCGCCCGGCGGGTGGCGCGCAGCATCCAGCCGCGGCTCAGGTCGGGGAACCCCAGCAGCGACGCGAGGCGGCGCCTGAGGCTCGGCGAGGCGGGCACCTCGGTGCCGTCGCCGCCGCGCGGCGCCGCGTCGGCGGCGCCTCGGCCGGTCGACCGCCGCGCCCGGCGCGCCCGGCGCGCCAGCCGGTTGTACAGGTCGTTCAGCGTGACGCGGCGCGGGCAGACATGCACCTGGACCCCGTCGCGCAGACCGGCCTCGGTGGCCGTGGAGGCGGTGAGGACGTGGACGTCCCAGCCGAGGCGGGCGAGGTACTTCGCGTAGCCGGCCCACCGCAGGCCGCCCACCGCCCCGTCGGGCGGATAGTGGTAGCTCACGACCAGCAGCCGCTTCGGACGCGGCACGGCGGGCGGTGCCGGCCGCCCCGCGGGCGCACTCGCGGCCGCCCCGGCGGAGCCCGTCAGGGCCTGCGCCGCCCCGCCGACGGTGGCGAAGGCGACCGGCGTCCCGCGCGCGAGGCCGTCGACGAACCGCTCGAGCCACGCGAACAGCCGCTCCACGTCGGCGCGGGACCGCGCGAACGGCGAGAGGCCGGGGCGGAGCGTGGGGCTGTGCAGCGTCAGGTGCAGGTGCGACACGCCGTGGGAGACGAGCAGCCTCGCCAGCCGCAGCGCGTCGCGCGGCGAGCTGATCTCGGGGCTCAGCATCACCCGCTGCAGCAGGCCGAGGCGGGCGGCGACGCCCGCCAGCCGCAGCCGGCGCAGGGGGCCGCCGGTCAGCGCGCCGTGGAAGCGCGCCGAGCGCTCGAACGGCCAGCGCGTGTAGCCGCACGACAGCGGGACCTCCACCAGCGGGCCGCCGGCGACGGCCTCGCGCGGGTCGGTCGTGCCGTCGAGCGCGTACATCGAGAGCGGCGCGCCGACGAAGTCGGCGCCGTCGTCCACGTCGGCCCACGACACCCACGGGGTCACGCTGCTGTCGACGCGGTAGCCCTGGTCGATCAGCGCGCGCGTCGTCTCCCGCCCGAGGCCGTAGCGGCCGGCGCGGAACGAGGTCGGGCGCACGCCGGTCCCCTGCTCGATGGCGCGGGTGAGGCTCGCGAGCTTGGCGCACTGCAGCGGCGGCGGCAGGTTCTTGGTCATCGAGTTCCGCGGCACGAACTCCTCGTCGCGCGGCGGCGTGTTCCACGGATGCAGGTGCGCGCCGACCTCGGCGCGGCCGCCCGCGGCGAGATCGCGCAGGATCCCCGCGGCCCACGGCACCGAGGCGACTTCCCAGGTCGTGAAGTAGGTCGGGCGCAGGCCGAGCTTCTCGCAGCGGGCCTGGAAGCCCGGCAGCTCGCGGATGTTGTCGACGGTGACGCCGGAGCGCGCGCGGCTCCAGTTGTCCTCCTCCGTGTCCACGGACAGGAGGACGACGGTCCCCTGCATCACCATCGCGCGGGTGGGAACGGCGGCCGCTGCGGCGCCGCGGCGTCGGGCCGCGTCATCGGTCTCCGCGGCGCTAGGCCGAGCGTGCCGCGGCGGAGGCCCCGTCCGCGAGCACGCTCTCGCCGAACGCCAGGACCAGCTGGCCGAGCCTGGCCTGGTCGCCGAGGGTGGTGGCCTGGTGGTCGGAGTCCGGGATGAACTCCACCGGGATGCGGTCGCCGATCCCGAACGGCGCGAACGTGTCGCGGAACTGGTCGCGGTAGTTGTAGTGCCGGATCTCGCCGCCGGTGTAGACCATCCCGAGCCTCACGCCGCGCCCGAGGAGCCGCTTCAGGCCCGCGGCGAAGACCTCCTTGGTCGGGATGAAATTCACGCGGCCCAGCTCGGGGACCGGGTGCTCGGCGGCCATCTTGCCGGCGGGCGCGCGCACGCGCCCGAGACCGGAGAGCGCGCGGCCCAGGAAGCCCGCCACCCGGCTCAGCAGGTGCGGCTGGCGCAGCGCCTTCAGATAGTGGTAGGCGTGCGTCTTGAAGGTCGGGTACCGGTAGGCGTCGAGCATCAGCAGGCCCACCACCCGCTCGTCGGCCAGCGCGGCCGCGTAGCCGTGGTACGCGCCCGAGCAGTGGCCGAAGATCGCGAACCGGTCGAGGCCCGCCGCGGCGCCGAGCGCGTCCATCGCGGCGCGCACGTCGATCACGGCCTGCTCCTCGAACGAGTGCTGGCCGGTGAGCCGCACGCTGTCGCCGTGCCCGGCGAGGTCGAAGCGGATCGACGGGATGCCGCGCGCCGCCAGCTGGCGGGAGAGCCGCACGTTGAAGCGGTGCGGCCCGATGCGGTGCACCATGCCGGCGTTGAACAGCAGGAGGCCGACGCGGGCCGCCGCGGCGCCCGGCCCTTCCGGCAGCACGATCGTGCCGACCAGGCCGTCGTCGGCGCCGAAGCCGATCGTCCGCTCGATCATGCGTCCTCCGTGAACGCGGAAACGAGACCGCGGATGTCGTCCGGCGGAATGAGGGAATCGTTCAGCATGTCGTTGAGGAGCCACACGATGTCGGACGCGAGCGCGCGCGCCCGTACGGCGCCGCCGCCGGAGAGCGGCGCCAGCAGGGCGGCCTGCGCGTCGCCGGCGCTCACCAGCGTGACCCGCTCCGCCCGCGCGCCCTTGAACGACGCGGGCGTGAGCGCGCCCAGCTGGGCCTTCAGCTCCGCGGTCAGCGGATAGCCGAGCGACTCGGACTTGGCTTCCTCGAGCGCCTGGGCGCGGACCCGGCTCTCGGCCTCCCAGCGGAGCCCGTACGCCTCCCGGCGCGCGGCGACGTGCGCGTCCGCCAGCTCGGCGAGGTACCTCGTGCCGTCGGTCACCGGGTCCCAGAGCACCAGGCGCCGGGGCGGCCGGGCCGCGGTCTTCGAGGCCAGCGCCGCGAGCGTCGCGCCGAGCCGGAGGCCGAACCACGCGACCTGCGACGAGCTGCTGCGACGCACGATCTCGTCGCTGGCGCGCACG
>DASPTN010000024.1:0-17423 GCA_035623395.1 Gemmatimonadales bacterium
GTCGCGGGACTGCTGACCAGCGAATGGTCCCGGGGATGGGGCACGGACCGGATCTTCGGCTCCGAGGCGGGCGACGCGCCGGTCGTGGACGTCTCGTGCGAGGACTACGGGCTGCTCGCACGGCTCGCGGAGCACCGCCAGGGGCCGGTCGTGGAGCTCGCGGCGCAGGCGGAGGCCGGCGGCGAGGTCCCCGTCTACAACGTGGTCGCCGAGCTGAGGGGCGCGGAGCTGCCGAACGAATACGTCGTCCTCTCCGCGCATTTCGATTCCTGGGACGGCGGCTCGGGCGCCCTCGACAACGGCACCGGCACCATCGTGATGCTGGAGGCGATGCGGGTCCTCTCGCTCGCCTACCCGCATCCGCGGCGCACCATCCTCGCGGGCCACTGGACCGGCGAGGAGCAGGGCCTCGAGGGCTCGAGCGCCTTCGTCGCGGACCACCGCGAGATCGCGGACAGCCTGCAGGCGGCGTTCAACCAGGACGACGGCACCGGCCGCGTCATCTCCATGAGCGCGTCCGGCTTCACGCAGGCGGCGGCGAACCTGGCGCGCTACCTGGTCGCCGTCCCGGGCGAGCTGACCGGCGAGATCAAGTTCACCTTCCCGGGCCCGTCCGGGCCGCCGGACGACTACGCGTCGTTCGTGGGGTGCGGCCTGCCGGCCTTCGACCTCGCCTCGGCGGACTGGGACTACCTCGCGTACACCTGGCACACCAGCCGCGACACGTACGACAAGATCTCGTTCGACGATCTCGAGCACAACGCGACGCTGGTGGCGATGCTCGCCTATCTGGCCTCGGAGGACCCGCAGTTCATGCCCCGGGAGCGGCGGACGGTCTATCCGCCGGCGGCCGAGGGCGCGCCCCAGCGCTGGCTGCGGCCCGACTGCCCGCGGCCGGACCGCCGCACGCCGGCGCCGCAGTGACCGCGCCGGCCGCCCGGCCGGGCGGGCGGTTCCGCCGGGCGGCCGCGCGCGGTTAGACTTCCGCCCGTCCCCTTCACGGCAGGCGCGTGGCGTCACCGCGCAGCAAGCGGCTCGACTGGCACTCGGCGTGGCAGGAGGCGCGCCGCATCGTGTGGCGCCACCGCGGCTACCTCGCGGTGGGGCTGGTCGTGATGCTGGTCAACCGCCTCGCCGGCCTGGTGCTGCCGACGACGTCGAAGTTCCTGATCGACGACGTCATCGGGAAGCACCGCCCGCAGCTCCTGGTGCCGCTGGCGCTCGCCGCCGCCGGCGCCGCGCTGCTGCAGGCGGCCACCTCGTTCACCCTCTCGCAGCTGCTCGGCGTCACCGCCCAGCGCGCCATCACCGAGATGCGCCGCGAGGTGGAGGCGCACGTGACCCGCCTCCCGGTCCGGTTCTTCGACGCGACCAAGAGCGGCGTCCTGATCTCCCGCATCATGACCGACGCGGAGGGCATCCGGAACCTGGTCGGCACCGGCCTGGTCCAGCTGGTGGGCGGCACGGTGACCGCCACCCTCGCCCTGGGCGTGCTGTTCTACCTCAACTGGCGCCTCACCGCGATCACCATCCTCATCCTCGCGGTGTTCGGCGGGATGATGGCGCTCGCCTTCAGCCGCCTCCGCCCCATCTTCCGCGACCGCGGCCAGATCAACGCCGAGGTCACCGGCCGGCTCGGCGAATCGCTGGGCGGCATCCGGGTGGTGAAGTCGTACGTGGCCGAGCGCAGCGAGCAGCTGGTGTTCACCCGCGGCGTGCACCGGCTGTTCCGCAACATCGCCCGGACGATCACGGCCACCTCCGGGCTCGGCGCGGCGACCATCGTCATCACGGGCGGCATCGGCGTCCTGATGATCCTGGTCGGCGGGCGCTCGATCCTCGAGGGCCGGATGTCGCTCGGCGAGTTCGTGATGTACGTGTTCTTCATCGGCCTGGTGGCGGCGCCGCTGGTGCAGATCGCCTCCATCGGCACCCAGGTGAGCGAAGCGTTCGCCGGGCTCGACCGCATCCGCGACCTGCGCCGCGCCGTGACGGAGGACGAGGGCGACCTCCAGCGGCTCCCGCTCGGCGACGGCCTCGCCGGCGAGATCGCGTTCGAGGACGTCGAGTTCGCGTACGAGCCCGGCGTCCCGGTCCTGCGGGGCGTGTCGTTCCGCGCGCCCGCCGGCTCGACCACCGCGCTGGTCGGCTCGAGCGGCTCCGGGAAGAGCACGCTCATCGGCCTGGTGATGGCGTTCGCGCGGCCGGCGGCGGGGCGGGTGCTGGTGGACGGGCGCGACCTCGCCTCGCTGCGCCTCCACGACTACCGCGCCCACCTCGGCGTGGTGCTGCAGGACAACTTCCTCTTCGACGGCACGATCGCCGAGAACATCGGTTTCTCCAAGCCGCACGCGACGCGCGAGGAGATCCTGCGGGTGGCGCGGATCGCGCACTGCGACGAGTTCGTCGACAAGTTCAAGGACGGCTACGACACGGTGGTGGGCGAGCGGGGCGTCAAGCTCTCGGGCGGCCAGCGCCAGCGGGTGGCCATCGCGCGCGCCATCCTCGCCGACCCGCGGATCCTGATCCTCGACGAGGCCACCTCGAGCCTGGACAGCGAGAGCGAGGCGATGATCCAGGACGGTCTGCGGCGGCTGCGGCAGGGGCGGACGACGTTCGTCATCGCGCACCGCCTGTCGACCATCCGCAGCGCCGACCAGATCCTGGTCCTGGAGGCCGGCCGGATCGTGGAGCGGGGAACCCACGCGGCGCTGCTCGCGGCCGGCGGCCGCTACCGGCAGCTCCACGACAAGCAGTACGCGCTGGAGACCGACCGGTTCGTGAATCCGGGAGAGGACTTCACGCCGGAGCCGGAGAAGCCGGAGGCCGTGGTGCAGCCGGCTCCGCGGGGGGCGCTGTAGCAGGGTGACGGGGTGTGGGGCTCACCCCAGCTTCGTCGTCTCCAGCAGCTTCCGGAACCGCGGATGCCCGCGGATCGCATCGTAGATCGGGTGGACCTTCAGCCACACCACGTCGGCGGCGCGCCGCTCGGCGGCTTCCTCGAGCCGGTCGAGCGCCGCGGCGTGGTCGCCGAGGGCGAGGTGCACCTGCGCCAGCAGCGCAGGCGACACGTAGCCCTCCCGCGCCCGCCGCTCGAGATCGGCCAGCAGCGCCTCGGCCTCGGGCCGCTGGTAGGCGAGGGCGTGGGCGGTCGCCTGGGCGGCCATCGTCTCGGCGCTGCCGCCCTGCAGGCTCACCGCGCGCCGCAGCGGGTCGATCGCCTCGTCGTACCGGCCCATCGCGATGTAGGCGTGGCCGAGGAAGTAGTAGGCCGCGCCGAACTCCGCGTTGAGCTTCAGGGTCTTCTCCAGCTCCGCCGCCGCGGCGGCGAGGTCGCGCGCGTAGAAGTGGCGCAGCCCGACGCTGATGTGCACCGCCAGCGACAGCGGATCGAGCGCGAGGGCACGGTCCAGCTCCGCCTGCGCCTCCGGGAACCGGCCCTGCGGCACCAGGCAGTTCATCGCGTACCACTGGTGGGCCGTCGCGTACTGCGGGTTGTGGGCGATGGCGCGCCGGAACAGCGCGTCGGCGGCCGCCCAGTCCCACTCGTACAGCGCCCGCACGCACGCCAGCGAGGTGTGCGCCTCGGCGAGGGTGGGGTCGAGCTCCAGCGCGCGCTCGGCCGCCGCCTTCGCCTTGGGCATCACCTCGTCGGGCCGCCGGTGGCTGTACACGCCGAGGATGACGTACGAGTCGGCGATGGCGGCCTGCGCGGGCGCGTGTCCCGGATCGATCGCCAGCGCGCGGTCGAACTCCTCTACGCTCTGTTCCAGCGCGCCGGTGCTGCGCTGGTTCCAGAGGTGGCGGCCGCGGAGGTAGTGCTCGTACGCCCGGGGGTCGCCCTTGCGCGCCGGCTCCTGGGCGTAGGCCTTGGGGGCGCCGAGCAGCTTGGCCTCGAGCACGTTGGCGATCGCGCTGGCGATCTCGTCCTGGATGGCGAACACGTCGTCCACCGTCCGGTCGTACCGCTCCGCCCACAGCCGGTAGCCGTCGGCCACGTTCACCAGCTCGGCCGTGACGCGGACCCGGTTGTCCGAGCGCCGCACGCTGCCCTCCAGCACCGCGCCGACGCCCAGCTCGAGCCCGATCGCGCGCGCGTCCTCCTGGCGTCCCTTGAACGCGAAGGCGGAGGCGCGCGCCACGACCCGCAGGCCGTCGAGCTTCGAGAGCGCGTTGGTGAGCTCCTCGGCGATCCCGTCGCTGAAGATCTCGGCGTTCGGATCGGCGCCCGGGTTCGCGAACGGAAGGACGGCGATCGACGGCGCCGGCCCGGCCACGCCGCCGGTGCGCCGCTTCCGTCCGGTGGACACGCGCGCCGGCGGCTCGAGCGCGGCGGCCATCTCGGCGGCGGTGGCGTAGCGGTCGTCGGCCTTCGAGGCGAGCGCGCGCAGCAGCGCCGTCTCGATCGCCGCGGGCACCTCCGGCCGGGCCGCCCGCAGCGGCGGGACGGGGTCCACCAGCTTCTGCGCGGTGATCTCCATCGTCGTCTCGCCGGCGAACGGCGGAGCCCCGGTGAGCATCTCGTACACGACGCACCCGGCGGAATACAGGTCGCTGCGCAGGTCCACCGGGTCGCCCATCGCCTGCTCGGGGCTCATGTACAGCGGCGTCCCGACCACCAGCCCGTCCTCGCTCGGCGTGCCGGCGCGGGCCGAGCGCACGGCCAGCGCGATGCCGAAATCGGTCACCAGGGCGGCGTCCTCGTACAGCATGATGTTCTCGGGCTTGATGTCCCGGTGCACCAGCCCGCGACGGTGCGCGTAGTCGAGCGCGCCGACCACCTGGCGCGCGATCCGCAGCGCCTCCGGCACCGGCAGCCGCGGCTCCCTCAGCAGGCGCTGGCGCAGCGAGGGCCCCTCGACGTACGGCATAACGTAGTAGACCAGGCCGTCCGCCTCGCCCGAGTCGTACAGCGGCAGGATGTGCGGATGGGTGAGGGCCGCGGCGATCTCGATCTCGAGCAGGAACCGGTCCGCCTCCATCGACTCGGACAGGTCGCTGCGCAGGGTCTTGAGCGCGATGTAGCGGTGGTGCTTGAGGTCCTCGGCCAGGAACACCGTGGCCATGCCGCCGCTGCCGAGCTCGCGCTCGACCCGGTAGCGGCCGGCCAGGGCCGCGGCGAGACGGACCTCCACGTCGGTCACGGAGCAGGCAAGATGCCCCAAGGAACCCGGCGTCGCTAGACTTGATGCCGGGGTCGCGGCGGTGCGCGGCGGCCGGCGGGCGAGCCGGACGCCCGCGGTGCCGGCCGGCCCCGGACCTCCTCCGAAAGGGACGACCCGATGAACCGCGGCGGATTCGTGCGAGCGGCGGCGACGGCGGTGTTGGTGCTGGCAGGCGGGTGCGTGGCGTCGGGCGGAAGATCCGCGGCGCCGGCGCCGACGCCCGGGGACGCGCGGCGGGGCGTGCTCGCGCTCCTCGCCCACGGCGCCGCCGCGTGGACGCGCGGCGACCTCGACGCGTTCGTCTCCGACTACGCGCCCGAGGCCAGCTTCGTCACGCCGCGCGGCGTGCTGCACGGCCGGGCCGAGATCCGCGCCCACTACGCGCCGCGGTTCGCGCCGGGCGCCCCGCGCGACTCCCTCTACTTCCAGGACCTGGAGGTGGACCTGCTCGCGCCCGACGCCCTGAACGCCGTCGCCTACTACGTGCTGCAGCGCGGCGACTCGGTGGTGGCGCGCGGCCCGACGTCGCTGGTGATGCGGCTCGTCGGCGGCCGCTGGTACATGACGCACGACCACTCGAGCTGAGGCCGGCGTGACCACGGAGCTGCGCGGCGAGCGCGCGGAGGGCGCGCCCGGCGACACGGCCGGGGCGGAGCGGGCGCGCAGCCTGCTCCGCCTGGCGCTGCGCGGCACCAGGCAGGACTACACCGAGGGCCCGATCGCCCGCGCCCTGGTGCTGCTCGCCGTGCCGATGGTGCTCGAGACCCTGCTCGAGTCGCTGTTCGCCGTGGTGGACATCTTCTTCGTCGCCCACCTCGGCGCCGACGCCATCGCGACGGTCGGGCTCACCGAGTCGATGATGTCGCTCATCTACGCGGTCGCCATCGGGCTCGGGATCGGCGCCGCGGCGGTCGTCGCGCGCCGCATCGGCGAGCACGACGCGTCGCGCGCCTCGCACGCGGGCGGCCAGGCCATCCTGCTCGGCGTGCTGGTCTCGCTGCCCATCTCCCTGATCGGGCTGGCGTTCGCGCCCGACCTGCTCGCGGTGCTGGGCGCGTCGGCCGGCGTGCGCGGCGTCGGAACCGGCTACACCCGCGTGCTGCTCGGCGGCAACGCGGCGGTGCTGCTGCTGTTCCTCATCAACGCCGTGTTCCGCGGCGCGGGCGACGCGGCGATCGCGATGCGCTCGCTGTGGCTCGCCAGCGGCTGCAACATGGTCCTCGGCCCGCTGCTCATCTTCGGCGTCGGTCCCTTCCCCCGGCTCGGCGTCACCGGCGCCGCCGTGGGAACCACCATCGGCCGCAGCATCGGCGTGCTGTACCAGGTCCGGCAGCTGGCGCGCCGGCGGGGCCGGATCGCGCTCCGCGCCGGCGACTTCTTCCCCGACGTGCGCCAGCTCGCGTCGCTGGTCCGGCTCTCCGGCTCCGGGATCCTCCAGATCCTCATCGGCACCGCCAGCTGGCTGGCGCTGATCCGCGTCCTGGCGGGCTTCGGCAGCCAGGTGCTCGCGGGGTACACGATCGGCATCCGGGTGATCGTGTTCGCGCTGCTCCCCTCCTGGGGCCTCAGCAACGCGGCGGCCACGATGGTGGGCCAGAATCTCGGCGCGAAGAAGCCGGACCGCGCCGAGCGAGCGGTGTGGATGGCGGCCTGGTACAACATGTGGGTGCTGGGCGGCATCGGCGTGCTGTTCGTGCTGCTGGCGGGGCCGATCATCGCGATCTTCACCCGCGACGCCGCCATCGCGCCCTGGGGCGTCGGGTGCCTGAGGATCGTGAGCGCGGGCTTCGTCCTCTACGCGTACGGGATGGTCGTGTCCAACGCCTTCAACGGGGCGGGCGACACCTGGACGCCAACGGTGCTGAACCTCGTCTGCTTCTGGCTGCTCGAGGTGCCCCTGGCGTGGGCGCTGTCGCGCCTGCCGGCCTTCGGGCCCCACGGCGTGTTCGCCGCGATCGCGATCGCGTTCTCGACCCTCGCGCTCGCCAGCGCGCTGCTGTTCCGTCGCGGGCGCTGGAAGACGCGCGCGGTGTAGGGCCGGGCGGGGCGCGCCGGCCCCGGCGCCTACACGAACAGCGACACGTCGGCGCCGGCGGCGAAGTCGAGGAACGCGGTCGCGCCCGCGATGTCCACGCCGGGCAGCAGGTCGGACTCCTTCACCCCCATCACGCCCATCGTCGTCGAGCAGGCGAACAGCTTGGTCCCGCTCTCGCGCGCCATCTCGAGGAACTGCGCGACGTCGGGGAGCCTCGCCCGCTTCATCCACCCTTTCATCATGGTGGTGGCCGCGGCCGTCATGCCGGGCAGCGCGCCGAGGAGGTTGGGCACCGGGACCGGCATCGCCGGGTTGCCGACCGGCGCGACCTTGAGCTTGCGGTGCCGCCTCCTGTGGACGATGTCGAGCCCGTAGAAGGTGAAGAAGATCCCCACCTCCCAGCCGAGGCTCGCGGCGGTCGCCGCGAGGATCAGGGGCGGATAGGCGCCGTCGAGCGTGCCCTTCGACGCCACCAGCGCGAGCCGGCGCGGGCGGGTGCGCTCGCGCGGCTCCTCCCTTCCGGCGGCCGGCGCCGGAGCCCGGGCCGCGGCGGTCATGCGGCCTCCTTGCGCAGGTAGAACACCTGCCGGTCGCCCTGGTCCTGCGCGGCGAGGAGCGCGAGTCCGCGCTGCCGCGCGAAGGCCGGGAAGTCGGCCAGGGAGCCGGGGTCGGTGCACTCGACGCGCAGCACCTGCCCGGCCCCGAGCCGCGCGATGGCCTGCGACGTCCTGTAGACCGGCAGCGGGCACAGCAGGCCCTTGCAGTCCAGCTCGGCGTCCCACGTGAAGTCGATCACGGCAAGGCTCCTTCCTGCTCGACCAGCGAGGCATAGAACGACGCGTACTTGAGCCCGGAATCGGGCGAGATCCCCACGACCACTCCGGCCGCGCCGGACTCGAGGCCGGCGATGGCGTGCGCGATCGCGCCGGTCGAGGGCCCCACGATCAGTCCCTCCTCGCGGAACAGCCGGAGCGCCATCGCGTAGGCCGGCCCGTCGTCCACGCGGACCACGTCGTCGATCACCGAGCGGTCGAGGATCCCGGGCGCCTTCGCCTCCTGGAGGTTCTTGAGCCCCGGCAGCCGGTGGCCCGGCTGCGGCTCGACGGCGACGACCCGGATGCCGCGGTCGCGCTCCTTGAGGAACCGTCCCACGCCCGTGATGGTGCCGCAGGTGCCGTAGCCCGCGACGAATGTCCGCACCCGGCCCTCGGTCTGCTCCCAGATCTCGGGGCCGGTCGTCTCGTAGTGCGCGCGCACGTTGTCGGGATTGGCGTACTGGTTCGGCATGGCGTATCGGCCGCGGTGAGCGGGACTGTCGGCGACGGCGCGGGCCAGGGCGATCGCACCGTCGCGCGGATTGTCCACCGGGCACAGGTCGTCCGGCGTCGCCATCACCGTCGCGCCCAGCATCCGGAGCAGCACCAGCTTCTCCTGCGGCACGCCGGACGGAATGGTGACGGTGAGCGGAATGCCGTCGAGGGCGGCGAGCGCCGCGAGCGCGATGCCGGTGTTGCCCGAGCTGGCCTCGACCAGCTCCCGCCCGTCCAGCTCGCCCCGCTGGCGCATCCCCTCGAGGAGGTAGCGCGCCGTCCGGTCCTTGATCGAGCCGAACGGATTCATCCACTCGAGCTTGAGGTACGCGTCCACGCCGGCGGCCACCCGGTTCAGGTGCACGAGTGGCGTCGGGTTGCGCGGGCTCGCGATCAGCTCCCGCACGTCGGCATAACGGCGCCGGCGGGCGTCCGTTCCGAGCCGGTCGGCGTCTCGGCTGCCGCGCGCGGCCTCGGGTCCGGCGGCGATGGCTGCGACTCCCATGCGTTCTCCTTCCTCCGGTGATCGGTGGCCCGGCCCGGGCCACGAAAAGCAAAACGACCCGCGTGGTTTCTCCGCGCGGGTCGAGAGCAACAGGCTGATGTCCGTGATCGCCAAGCGACGCTCAGGCAGTCATGCCGAAGGCTCCCCGGCCCACGCGTGGGCAGCGGCAGGTACACAGGCAGGCCTCGAGGCAGCTCGGCGAACGACGCATCCGGTCTCCACCAGGGTGATCGAGCTTCACCGGTATAATACGATGATTGCTGTCGGAATTCCAGGGGCAGCTCTGCGCCGCGCTCGGGCTCCCGGTGCGCGACCGGTGTGGCACCGCTTGCAGCACGACATCGTAAGGACGAGTGGACGCTGACAGGAGGCGTCAGTGTACGCGCCCACGCTCATCGAGTCGAAGCGTCCGCTGGCCTCGCGAGGTGCGGTCGAAGGCGGGATGCTCTCCTTCGTCCTCCATTCGACGCTCATCGCGGCGGCCGTCTACGGCACCATGGTGGCCACGAAAGCCGCGGTCGAGAGCAGGGTCGTCGTCGACCTGGTGCTTCCACGCCAGGAGACGGCGCCACCGCCGCCGCGGACACCGGTGTTCGGCCGGCCGCCGCTGGCCTTCAACCGGGTCGAGATCCCCGCGGTGACGCTCACCGAGATCCCGCCGCCGTCGAGCGCGCCGTTCGACCCGACGAGCTTCGCCGGGGTCGGCGTGGAGGCGGCCACCGCCTGGGGCAGGAGCGCCGACCCGGGCGCGCGCACCGCGCCCGCGCCGGACTCCATCTACGCGACCGAGCTGGTGGAGGAGCGGCCGGTGCGGATCGGCGGCCGGGCGCCCGTGTACCCGGTGCTGCTCCGGAACGCCCGGATCGCGGGGGAGGTGGACGTCGGCTTCGTGGTGGACACGACGGGCCGTGTCGAGCCGGGATCGCCGCGCGTTCTCCGCAGCACCAACCGCTATTTCGACCAGCCCGCGCTCGATGCGGCCGCGACGTGGATCTTCCGGCCGGCGCAGGTGGGCGGCCATGCGGTGCGCGCCCGGGTCCACGGGACGGTGAACTTCACGATGTGAGCGGGCGCCGGCCCCGGGCTCGACGCGGCGGCCGGCGCCGGCATCGTGCCGCGGGCCGGCGTGGGGTACCTTGAGGACGCCACTCCACGCCGAGGCCGCATGAGCGTCCTGCCGCTTCTCGCCGCGCTGCTCCTCGCCGGTCAAATCCATCGCGAGTCTCTCTCGCCCGCGCGCGCGGTGATCCCGGGCGGGGCGCGAGATCCTGCGGGCGGCGCCGCGGACGCGCGTGTGAGTCCCGCCCGCGCGGTCGCGCTCCGGGTCGAGCACCTCGTGACGCCGCTCGGCATCGACGCCGCACGGCCCCGCTTCTCCTGGCAGGTGGCGGACGCGCGCCCGGGGGCGCGGCAGACCGCCTACCGGCTGCTCGTGGCCACGGCGCCGGGGCTGCTCGCGGCCGGCAAGTCCGACGTCTGGGACAGCGGCGTCGTCTCGGCCGACTCGTCGGTGGACGTGGCCTACGGCGGGCCGCCGCTCGCGTGGAGGCACCGGTACTACTGGACGGTGTGCCTGCGGGATCGCGACGGCCGTGCCGCCCCGTGCGCTCCGGCGTCGTGGTGGGAAACGGGGTTGATGGGCGAGTCGTGGCGCGCCTCCTGGATCGCCGCATCGAGCGCGCCGCTCGACACGGTGGCGACCATCGGCGCGGACCAGCCGGCGCCGGATGCCGGGACGGTGCCCATGCTGCGGCGCGTCTTCGCGGCGCACGGGACGCCGGTGCGCGCGCGGATCTACGCGACCGCGCTCGGCAGCTACCGCCTCACCGTGAACGGCTCGCCCGTGGGCCCGGGCGTGCTGCTCCCCGACTGGACCGACTACCGGTATCGCCTGACCTACCAGACCTGGGACGTGACGCGGTTGGTGCGGCGCGGCGAGAACGTGCTCGGCGCGTCGCTCGGCGCCGGCTGGTTCGCGAGCCGGATGGGATACTCCTCGAGGCGCTACGCGTACGGGCCGCCGCCGGTGCGGCTGCTGGCCGAGCTGGTCCTGACCTACGCCGACGGCCGGGAAGAGGTGATCCCGTCGGATACGGCGTGGCGGACCGCGCCGAGCGGCGTCCTGGTGTCGGAGATCTACGACGGCGAAGCGTACGACGCGCGGCTCGAGCAGCCGGGCTGGGACCGGCCGGGATTCCAGGACGGCCGGTGGCAAGCCGTGGTGATCGCCGCGGCGCCGGCGGCCGCGCTGCAGCCGCAGGCGATGCCGCCCATCGAGCCGCTGGCGCAGGTTCGGGCGCGGCGGCGCTGGTCGCCGGCTCCCGGCACGTGGGTCTTCGACCTCGGCCAGAACGTCGCCGGCTGGGCGCGGCTGGTGGTGCGCGGGCCGCGCGGCACCGTGGTTCGCATGCGGTTCGCCGAGATCCTGGGTCCGGACGGCCGGAACATCACCCAGATCAACCTGCGGAGCGCGAAGGCGACCGACACGTACGTGCTGCGCGGCGGGGGCCTGGAGCGGTTCGAGCCGCACTTCACCTACCACGGGTTCCGCTACGTCGAGCTGACCGGGTACCCGGGCGTGCCGGGGCCGGAGGCCGTGACCGGGATCGTGGCGCGCTCCGCGCTGACCGAGACCGGCCGGCTCGTAACCTCGGATCCAGCCCTCAACCGGCTGTGGCAGAACATCCTCTGGACGCAGCGCGCGAACCTCTACAGCGTGCCGACCGACTGCCCGCAGCGCGACGAGCGGATGGGATGGATGGGCGACGCCCAGGTGTTCTGGCGCACCGCCAGCTACGACATGGACATGACGGCGTTCGGCGAGAAGTGGCTCGCCGACGTGCGCGACGGCCAGACGGCCTCCGGCTGCTTCCCCAACTACGCCCCGGACTTCATCCGCGACCGCTCCTGCGGTGCCCCCGGCTGGGCCGACGCCGGCGTGATCATCCCCTGGACGCTGTGGCGGCACTACGGCGACGTGCGCGTGATCGCCGGCCACTGGGCGGCGATGGAGCGCTACCTCGCCTTCATCCGCGACTCGAATCCGGACTTCCTGTGGCGGCACGGCAAGCAGGTCCAGTTCGGCGACTGGCTGCCGGCGGGGAGCACGAAGTCGTGGGGCGAGACGAACACCGATCTCATCGCCACCGCCTACTGGGCGTACGACCTGTCGCTGATGGCGGAGATGGCCCGCGCCGTCGGGCGCGATTCCTCGGGGGCGGCCTACGGGCGTCTGTTCGACCGCGTGCGGGCGGCGTTCGACAGCGCGTACGTGCAGGCCGACGGGCGGGTCGGCGCGGCGTTCGTGAACCCGGACAGCGTGCGCACCACCTACACGCAGACCGCCTACGTGCTCGCGCTGCGGTTCGGCCTGGTCCCCGATTCCCTGCGCGCCGCCGCCGCGGCGCACCTCGTCGACGACATCGCCGCGCGAGGCTGGCACCTCACGACCGGGTTCCTCGGGAGCGCCTACGTGCTCCCGGTCCTCTCGGACGCCGGCTATGACAGCGTCGCCTTCCGGCTGCTGGCGCAGCGCTCCTTCCCGTCCTGGCTGTACGAGGTGGACCACGGCGCCACCACGGTGTGGGAGCGGTGGAACGGCGACCACGGCGATCCCGGGATGAACTCCTACAGCCACTACGCGTTCGGCGCCGTGGGCGAGTGGCTGTACCGGTACCTGGCGGGCATCGACGAGGATCGGGACGCCGTCGCGTTCGGAGCGATCGCGATCCGTCCCCGCTGGACGCCGGGCCTCGACTCCGTGAGCGCGACCTACCGGTCGGTGCGGGGGGTGATCGCCAGCGCGTGGCGGCGCCGGCGCGACGGCTCGGTCGTGGTGGCGGTCACGATCCCCGCGAACACGACCGCGCACGTGGAGCTGCCGGCCGCGCCTTCGTCGGTGACGGCGGCGCCTCGCACGCAGCTCGAGGGAGTGCGGAACGGTCGCGCGGTCTACGCCATCGAGGCGGGGACGTACCGGTTCGTCGTCGGGCCCTAGCCCGGCGGCCGCATCACGGCGAGATCGTCAGCCTGCGCCGACCCGCCGCATCAGCGCCGCGGCCATCCGGTCGGCAGCCCCGGCGTCCCAGCCGAAGTAGAGCATCGGCTCGACCAGCTCGAGCTCGGTCACGATGAGCGTGCCGTCCGAGGCGAGGCCGTCCACGCGGGCGTAGAGCGGGTCGCCGGGCGCGACGGCGAGCGCGCGTGCCGCCTGCCGGACGAGGTCGGCGCTCGCCGCGGCCGCTTCCGCCGTCCCGCCGTGCTCCTCCTGGACGCGGAAGTCACCGGGCCGCGGCCGCTTGCGCACCGCGTGCGAGAACGCGCCGCCCAGGAAGACGAGCGACAGCTCGCCGTCGGTCTCGATGGCCGGGAGGAACGGCTGCACCATCAGGTCGCGCTCGCGCACCAGCCGGGCGAACTGCGCCTCGGCGTCGGTCGCGCGCGCCCGATCGAAGCGCCAGGTCTCGAACGCCGTCGCCGACACGTTCGGCTTGACGACCACGGCCTCCGCGCCGATCTCGTCCGCCACCTGACCCAGCGTCGCCGTCGAGCCCACGGGCACCCACACGGTGGGCGTCACCGAAACGCCGGCCGCCGCCAGCTCACGCAGGTACGACTTGGTCACGTTCCAGCGCAGGGTGGGCAGCGGGTTGAGCACGCGCGCCCCTTCGCGCTCCAGCCGGTCGAGCCAGCGCAGGAAATCGGGCAGGCGGTGGTGATAGTCCCAGCACGACCGCACCACCACGGCGTCGAAACCGCCCCAGCGGCGCGCCGGGTCGTCCCACCGCACCGGGGCCGGCGCGGCTCCGAGCCGCTCGAGCGCGGGCAGCAGCAGGCGGTCGTCGGGACTGAGGCCGGGGTACTCGGCGCAGGTCGCCAGCGCCAGGGACGCGGACATGGGCCGAATGCTAACCTGACCAAACCCGACGCGCGTCCTCGCCATTCCGGGACGCCGGGTCGCGCACGGCACGCCGTGTGCGCAGGCCTCCACGTAGATTGGCGCCGGATCGGCGCACCCGACTCACCGAGTCATCGACGCGAGGGAGACATGAAAGGCAACGAGAAGCTGCTCACGGTCCTGAACCAGCTCCTGGCCGACGAGCTGACGGCGATCAGCCAGTACATGGTGCATTCGGAGATGTGCGAGAGCTGGGGCTACGGGAGGCTCCACAAGGCGATCGAGGGCCAGGCGATGGACGAGATGCACCACGCCGAGTGGCTCATCCAGCGCATCATCTTCCTCGAGGGCGCTCCGGTCGTCTCCAAGCTCAACCCGATGAAGATCGGCGCCACGGTGCCGGACATGATCGGCAACGACGAGCAGGACGAGCTGGGCGCGGTGAAGGCGTACAACGACGGGATCCGCCTGGCCCGCGATACCGGCGACCAGGGCACGGTCGAGCTGCTGACCAAGATCCTGGTGATGGAGGAGGGGCACGTGGACTGGGCCGAGGAGCAGCGCGACCAGATCGGCCAGATGGGGCTGCAGAACTACCTGGCCAACCAGACGGAGGGCGCCGCCTGACCGGGCGCCGCCGGCTGCCCGCATGAAAGCGGAACGGGCGGCGCCTGCGCCGCCCGTTTCGTCGTCAGGGATCGGCCGCCGCTACTGGCAGGTAGGGGAGCCCTCGACGGACACACCCGCCGGCGGCGTCGCCGTGCCGACGAAGATCCCGCAGGTCTTGCTGGTGGTGGTGCTCGACGACGTGGCGCTCCAGCCGGAGCCGCTCGCCGCGGTGACCGTGATCGTGTTCCCCGGCGAGGCGATGTAGTTCAGGCTGCTCGTCTGGGTGGTGTAGGTGACGTAGTCCGAGAAGTAGGCCTCTTCGACCGAGACCAGGATCTTCAGGTCGGACACCATGCTCGTCACGTACGCCTTCTGCTTGATGCTCGAGTACTTCGGGATCGCGATGGTGACGATGATGCCGATGATGACCACCACGATCAGAAGCTCGATGAGGGTGAAGCCCTTGGTGCCCTTCACGGTCGCTGCCTCCGGGTACCTGAGCTCAGAGCAACGGACGGGGGCGGGCCGATCCTGCCGGCCCGCCCCCGCACCGGCTCAGCCTACTGGCACTGCGGGGCGCCTTCGTTCTGCCCCGTGATCGGCGGCGTCGCGCTGCCCACGAAAATCCCGCAGGTCTTCGTGGTCGCGTTGTTCTTCGACGTGGCGCTCCAGCCCGTCCCCGTCGCGCCGAGAACCGTGATCGTGTTCCCGGAGGAAACGTTGTAGTTGAGGTTGCCGAGCACCGAGGCGTAGGTCACGTTGTCGGCGAAGTACGCCTCCTGGGCCGTCACCAGGTTGCGCAGGTCCGCCTTCATGCCCGCGATGTACGCCTTCTCCTTCGTGTTCGCGAACTTCGGAATCGCGATGGCGGCCAGAATGCCGATGATGACCACCACGATCAGAAGCTCGATCAGCGTGAAGCCCTTCGTGCGCCTCATGGGACCCCTCTCTCTCCTGTTTGAGAAGTAGCGTCGCGTTTCTTAGGACTCCCGCCGACTTACGGGCAACCCTCGTACCGCGCGGCGCCAATATTGGCTAATCCCTTGCCCCTACGCCAGATAGCAAAATCGTGAATCGCCGTCCAAACACTCCCGTTTGGCGGGTCACCACCGCATTCTGCAAGGGTTCGGGCCGCACGCAGTACTTCACCCGGCCCGGACGGCCCCGGCACCGGCGCCGGATCAGAACGGCGTGAAGGGTGGCGAGCCGTAGTGCGGCATGCTGATCAGGTGCCAGATCGGGTACGCATAGGCCACCAGGACCAGCACCACGGCGACCACCGTCCACAGCCCCAGCCGGTCCAGCAGCGGCACGCGCGAGGGCGAGGCCGACAGCGGCTCCGCGAACACGACCTCCGGCTGCTCCGCCTTCCGGCCGGCCAGCCAGGTGCCGAGCATCACCATCACGAAGAACGCGGCGCTGGTGAACAGCAGGATGCCGCCGACGGCGGAGATGCCGGTCAGCATCTTCCAGTGGGCCGCGAGCGGATCGCCGCCGTAGCTGGGATCGAACACGCGCCGCGGCATCCCCATCAGCCCGGTGATGTGGTTCGAGAACGAGAACAGCAGCATCCCGGCGAACCACAGGTACGGCTGCACCTTGGCCAGCAGCGCCAGCTCGAGGTCCCGGCCGGTCAGCTTCGGGACCAGCCAGTAGGCCGTGCCCATGAAGGTGAGCGCGGTCGCGCTGCCCACCGTGAGGTGGAAGTGCCCCTGGACCCACGCCGTGTTGTGGATCATCGCGTTCATCCCGTAGGCGGCGTTGATGGCGCCGCCGAAGCCGCCGAACGCGAACAGGATCATCGCCAGCAGGACGCTCGCGACGAGCGGATCGCCCCACGGCAGCTTCCCGATCCAGTCGAACAGTCCCGTGGCGCCGCGCATCCGTCCCGCCACCTCCAGCGAGGCGATGATGGTGAACGCCGTCACGAAGCTCGGGAACAGGATCCACATCGTGTTGAACGTGTGGAACAGCTTCCAGCCGGCCGGGATGCCGGGATCCATGAACTGGTGGTGCAGGCCCACGGGCGAGGAGAGCACGATGAACAACACGAACACCAGGCGGCCGAGCGTGTCGCTGAACAGCTTGCCGCCCGCGGCCCTCGGCAGCACCGCGTACCACACCACGTAGGCGGGGAGCAGCCAGAAGTACACCAGCGGGTGGCCGAACCACCAGAACAGGGTCCGCGACAGCTCGGGGTCGATGGTCTTGACCAGGCCGAGCGACCACGGGATCAGGAGCAGCAGCATGTCCGCCGCGACGCCGGCGGTGGCGATGTACCAGATGATGATGGTCGTCGCCATGCCGTGCACCGCGAGCGGAATCGGCGCGCCGGGGTTGTCCTTCCGCCACGCGCGGAGCGTGCGCAGCACCACGAAGCCCCAGCCCCACGAGCCGACCACGAGCAGGGTCGCCCCGATGTAGAAGGCCGGATGGGCCTTGAGCGGCGGGTAGAACGTGTACAGCACCGACGCCTGCCCCGAGAGGATCGCCGCCACCGTGGCGAGCGTGCCGGCGAGCGCCACCCAGAACGACGCCCACGCCAGGCCGGGATGCGCGAGCGGCCGGCCGAGCGCGCGCGGCACCAGCGCGTAGCCGAGCCCCATGATGAAGAACGTCGTGAACACCAGCGCCATCAGCGTGCCGTGCGCGGTCACCGACAGGTAGTAGATGCGCGCCGAGCGGAAGGGCAGGTCGAGGTTGGCGCGGGACAGCGCCTGCATCAGCGCCATGCACGCCGCGATGCCGAAGGCGGCCACCGCGACCCCGATGTTGGTGAGGGCCAGCCGGTCGAGGCGCTTCATCGGGCCACCTCCGCCGGCGCCGCCGCCGGAACGGCCGCCGAGGCCGGCGCCGCGCCCGGCGCCGGATCCACGATCACCTTGCCCTGCATCGTGTGGTG